>DVEE01000202.1 GCA_015295885.1 Leptolyngbyaceae cyanobacterium M65_K2018_010 | reverse complement strand
AAGCCTATGGCCAATCTACCGAGGCAGGGGTGGAGTTGTTGAACCTATCCACCCAGGATCTGGCCGACCTTTCAGACATCACTGCCGATGAAGCCAGCAAAATAATGACGAAGCTTAGCGAAAAGGGGTGGATCAGCCAGGCGGTATCTCGATCGGCCCTAGTGCTCAAAAATCCTAAACAGCTGGCTCACCTGGCCGGCCGCCTGTAGGAGCTTGGCCAAGGGGCTGACTCCATCTCCCCGAGGTGTTTGATTAGCAAGGGCTATACCAATCCTTCCGTGATCTAGCCGGGTAAGGCGCATTCTACCGCTTGCTACCAGGGGCGCCTGGGTATTTTGAGCGATCGCTCAAGCCCCCATGAGCAACTGGTCGTTCCATAGGGTTAGTGTTGCTCGCTGGGTCACCGCTGGTTATACCCCTACAAGCCTGGTTTTATTGCGTTTTCGGTGGTTTTGTAGAGATTGATGACATTGGTTTGGTCCAGGAAAACACCGTGCTAATGTCACCATTAACGGCGATTCAAATGGACCCATGGAGTCAACCATGCCTGTACAGCCTCCCCCACCGCCTTCGATCAGTCCTGCTCAAATGACCTTGCTGAGGATAGTGGCCACCATGGCCTGGAGTGACGGTCATCTCGCTGACGAAGAGGTAGAGGTGATGCTAGACCAATTCACCAGCCTCTTTGCTAACGATGCTGACCAGCAGGATGCTCTGCGAGTTGAGTTACGGGACTACATGATGCAAAACATTCCCCTGGATGAACTGGTTCCGCAACTGACCAGCCCGGCAGAACGGGAATTAGTGCTGAAGTTGGGCTATCAGGTGATCAGTGCCAGTGCCCGAACTCCGGAGGAAGCTTTAATTAACGAAGAGGAAGCCAATGCCTACCAACACCTGGTCAGGCTGCTCGGTTTGCCAGAACAGGTTGTGCAACGGTTGGAGGAGGAATGTGCCCAGGCTTCAATCTCGCCAGATAACTTGATTGATCACATGACTACGGTGCTGCGAAGTTTTGTACAGGGCAATTAGGCCCTACCCAGCTAGTTTCAGGCGCTCATCGCCAGCATGCGCTGGATCGGCTGCAAGGCGGCCTGTTGAATGGATGGGGGTAGGGTGATTTCAGGTTGTCGATTTTTCATCGCCAGGTAAAGCTTTTCCAGGGTATTCAGCCGCATGTAGGGGCACTCATTGCAGGCACAGGCGGCAATGGGTGGAGCTGGGATGAATACCTTGTCTGGAGCCAGCTTTTGCATCTGGTGAATGATGCCTGGTTCGGTAACCACGATGAACTGTTGCCGGGGGCTGGTCTGGGCGTACTTCAGCAGGGCGGTGGTAGAACCGATATGGTGCGCGTGGCGGAGGATCGCGGCCTCGCACTCTGGATGGGCAATGATTTCAGCCTCCGGATAATCCATTTTCAGTTGTACCAGTTTTTTCTCGGAGAACGTCTCATGGACAATACAACTGCCTTGCCAGAGTACTAAAGGACGACCGGCCTGTTGCATGACATAGCGGCCAAGGTTTTGGTCCGGGGCAAAAATAATCGGTTGGTCTGGGGGAAGTTGTTGAATAATTCGGACGGCATTGGAACTGGTACAGATGATGTCGCTCATGGCCTTAATTTCAGCGGTGCAATTGATATAGGACACCACCAGATGACCGGGATGGGCCTGTTTGAAGGCGGCAAAAGCCTCAGCGGGGCAACCATCTGCCAGGGAGCAACCGGCTTTAAGGTCAGGCAACAGTACCTGTTTGTTAGGATTCAAGATTTTAGCGG
>DVEE01000319.1 GCA_015295885.1 Leptolyngbyaceae cyanobacterium M65_K2018_010 | reverse complement strand
AAGCTCTTATCAAGAAACTTCTCAATGAAGGAGAACTGGTCATAAATTGGCATCGAAAGGCGAAAAACAAGGGAAGTGCTATTAATGCAATTTAGATGCGCAACAGCTTAGCTGAACCATCGGTTGGGCAGAACTAAGATCCGGCCAAGCCCGAAGACAGGCAACTAGGGCAAAGCCGAGGCTGACTCTAAAGTTTAGAACCGAGATTCTTACTCCCATTTCCTAGCCAAACTTGCCTGATCCGGAATATTACAGAGGAGGGGTCTAGCCGGTTTTTGCGATCAGATCCCCTATCCTGGATGGAAACCGCAGCACCACCAATCAGAATGTCCATAATCGGGGAGAGTGCTGACTTGGGCTATTGCCTGAAAGGCCCCAGGGGTTCTAAAGTTCCAGGCCTCGGTTTCACACCCATCTTTCTACCCACCCTTCTCAACCCCTGGCATAGCAGTAGATGAACTATTCTTACTGTTGCAGGCTTTGAACCGTTAGCAACGTAATAATAAGTGATACATGAGCCTCTTAGGTTTCAAGGTCATCTCCAGCTGAATACCGCTTAGTTCCCTGAATGTAGGAGACGTTGGTGATGTTGCATGCAGCCCTAATTTCAATCACCGGTGCAGTGCTGGTGGCGGTCAGCGGTTTTGCTACGGCTCTCAGCCCTGGAACAAATTACTCGCCGCAGCCCCTGGCTGCTAGTGGGGTCAAACCGACCACAGTAAGCTCCCCTGCCGTGATGGTAGAAGGCGTACCTCAACCCTTAGGGAGCGGGACTGTTCGAGCCTACGTTAGCCTCAATGAAGCTGGACAGTCCCAGGAACTGGGAGTCATTTTTTCTGCCGCGGCTCTTTCCAACTTACCTTCAACTACTACCGAGGTGCTGTTGCCATTGCCCCCTCAAGCTGCCTCTACGGCCATTGATCACATTGCCGTCGATTGGCAACCCCACGGGCATATCCCAGATCCCATCTATGGGATGGCTCACTTTGATATTCATGCCTACACGATTAGCCCTGAGGCGCGCGAGGCCATTACAATCGACGCCGCCGGGCTGGAAAGAGCCTACCGATCGCCCGCTTCGGAGTTGATACCGGCGGGTTATGTTTTAGCCCCAGATAGTGCTGAACCGCGCATGGGATCGCACTGGGTTGACCCCACTTCACCAGAATTTCAGGGCGAACCTCACGGTTTTAGCCACACCTTGATCTACGGTTTTTACGATGGCGCCATGGTCTTTATTGAACCGATGGTGAATCTAGAGTTTCTCCAGAGCCAAGCAACCTACGAAGGGGCCTTTCCAGTGCCCCAAACCTATAGCAAGCCAGGCCTTTATCCCAGCCATTACCGGATCGACTACAACCCTCAAACCCAGGAACATATTGTTGCCTTAACCGAGTTCCAGTAGCTGATTGCTCCCCTAGCCGAGAGCAAGGAGATCGACGCTAGAACCATCGGCCTAGCAGGTCTAAACTGCAGGGTTGCCCCAAGGACGAGCCCCATGGGGCAACCCTATTCGAGAGGGGAAACGGACTGAGGCTATTGAGTGTTTTGTCTGAGTGTTTTGTCGGAGCATCTGGAGTTTGGCTGGTCATCAAGATCGGTAAAAAGCTGGCCTCCAAGTTAGATCAAGGGCTGGACGGGCTAATTGCCCCCGTTGAAACCTCCATCAGCAGAATTCGCTCCGACTTCACCAGCAATTTCTTGAGGCAACAAATTAAGATGGTAAACGCTTCCATCTTTATTTAAAATCAATTCAGATTCGGCAATGATATTTGTCATACT
>DVEE01000314.1 GCA_015295885.1 Leptolyngbyaceae cyanobacterium M65_K2018_010 | reverse complement strand
GGTGATCCATTCATCGCTCGTGTCGACGAGCTGGCTGAGGGTGTCGTTGGTCAGCGTTACTGGCAAGCAGGCAGAACCACTGCCTACCACCGAGACACCGGGCAAAAAACGTTCCACAGGTTATTCTCCGTCTGCGGCGGGCATCGCCACCCGCTGGTACTGGGCTTGGATGCGGTCTAAAACGCGATTGTCCACGGCTTCCTTAGCCAGGCGAATGGCGTTAAAGACTGAAGGGGCCTGGGAACTGCCATGGCTAATTACAGTAACGCCAGCCACTCCCAGTAACAAACCACCGCCATGTTCGGCGTGGTCAACCCGCTGTTTGATCCGCCGTAGATTGGGCTTGAGCACTGCGGTTCCTACCTTGCCGCGCAGGCCCTGGGGCAGTTCTTCCCGCAAAATTTGCAGCACAGATTCCCCCACGGCCTCGGCAAACTTGAGCAACACGTTGCCGACAAAGCCATCGCAAACCACCACATCGAACTGGCCGGATAAAATATCGCGACCTTCCGCATTCCCCGCAAAGGGAATATTGGGATTGTTCTGCAGTAACTGATGGGCCTGCAGGGATAGATCATCTCCCTTGCTGGGCTCTTCGCCAATGTTCACCAGGCCCACGCGGGGATTGTCTACTCCCAACACGTAGCGGGAATAGATGGTGCCCATGATGGCAAACTGTTCCAGGTACTTGGGGCGGCAGTCTACGTTGGCCCCCACGTCTAGAATTAAAACCGACTTATTGGCTATAACGGTGGGAAAAACCGCTCCAATTGCCGGCCGATCAATGCCGCGCAGCCGCCCTAAACGCAGCAAAGCGGCCGCCATGGCCGCCCCAGAATGGCCCGCCGACACCACCGCATCGGCCCGCCTCTGCTTGACCAGTTCCATGGCCACATTAATCGAAGCCTGGGGTTTACGGCGGAGGGCACTGAGGGGCTCCTCATGCATCTCAATGGTGCCTTCGGCGGGAACCAGCTCAATCCCGTTGAGATGATCGACGCTGGCTACGGCGGCCTGTATCTGGTCGATATCCCCGACCAAGGCGATCTCAACGTCTAGCTCAGCCTTGGCGCGGATGGCCCCGGCCACGATTTCTCCTGGGGCGTAGTCTCCCCCCATTGCATCAATGGCAATGCATGCTCGGTTGAGCCCCATCTGCTACTTCTCAAAAACCTTCAGAAATTCTAGCAGACTACCTTACCGACTATTCTTCGCCGGGTTCTACAATCCGCTGGAACAGGTAGCCGGTGCCGCGGGCGGTGAGAATCAGTTCGGGGTTGCTGGGGTCGTCCTCTAATTTGGCCCGCAACCGAGATATGTGGACATCCACCACCCGGGTATCGACGTGGCGTTCGGGGGTATAGCCCCAGACTTCCTGCAGAATTTCGGAGCGGGAGAAGGGCTCGCCTGACCGGCTGACCAGTAACTCCAACAGGCTAAACTCCATGCCAGTCAGGCGGATTCGCTCATCACCTTTATACACCTGGCGCTTATTGGTATCGATCCGGATAGCGTTGACGGAAATGACCCCAGAACTGGGGATGCCGGACATGCCGGTTTTATCCACCCGCCGTAGCACTGACCGAATCCGTGCTTCCAATTCCTTGGGGGAAAAGGGCTTCACCACGTAGTCGTCAGCCCCCAGCTCAAGACCCGTGATGCGATCGGCCACATCCCCGAGGGCCGTCAGCATAATAATGGGAATATCAGACTCTTTACGCAGTTCCTGGCAGACCCCGTAGCCATCTAGCTTAGGCATCATCACATCCAGCACTACCAGGTCTGGATCGGTGCTGCGAAAGGTTTCTAGGGCTTCTTCGCCATCGGCGGCGGTGACGACGTCGTAGCCAATCATGGAGAGGCGAGTTTCGAGGATGCGGCGAATGCTGGCCTCATCATCTACAACCAGAATTTTTTCTTTATGGTTTTCCAAGGTCTTCAAGGCTCCCTACATAACGCCATATTTTATAAACAAATTCAACTTTTAATAAATGATCTTGGCCGCCAAATAAGGGGTGAGGGCTCCCGGAGGGCAGCACTCGTTTCACCCCCAACCCTTGCAGTATCAAGCTCAGGGGATTCAGGGTAGGCATGGTGCTAGTAAATTTAATTGATTCACGGTGATCGACGGTTACACATTACTTTTCAGGGTTTTTTAAGGTTTATTGCAAAAACTTGCCAGGGATCAAGCTGATCTGGGTGGGTTCGCTGGTACAAATTGGGCCAACATGGTTTCGTTGCTATGGCAAAATCCCGTTCCATTTTCGTCTGCGGTCAGTGTGGGGCAGAGTCTTCCCAGTACTACGGTCGTTGCCCGGTCTGCGGCAGCTGGAATGCCTTAGTGGAGCAGGCTCTGTCGCCTAAGTCTGCCACCCTGGCCCGGTTGCCTGGGGACAGTCGGGCTCACCCAGGGGGCAGGTCTGGGGCCCGGCAACCCCGCCTATCCTTGCCTCTGGATCAGATTGAAGATCATCCACAAATGCGCTTGCCCTCTGGCTATGGTGAGTTAGACCGGGTGTTAGGGGGGGGGATTGTACCCGGTTCCCTGGTGCTGTTAGGGGGCGATCCGGGCATTGGCAAGTCAACCCTGCTGCTGCAGATGGCGCACCAGTTAGCCATCCGCCTGCAGGTGCTCTACGTTTGCGCCGAAGAGTCAGGCCAGCAAGTGAAGCTCCGTTGGCAGCGATTAGCACCAGAATCGGAGCCCACCCAGCCGGGGCCTGAATCCGATCCGGCGATCGCCCCAGAGGAGCAGATCCCAGGGACAGGGCAACTTTTCCTGTTACCTGAAATTGACCTGGATACCATTCTCACAGAGTTGCAGTCGCTGCAGCCGACGGTGGCTATTATCGACAGTATTCAAGCCCTCTACCATAGCCAGCTAACCTCGGCCCCAGGGTCGGTCTCCCAGGTGCGGGAATGCACGTCGGCCTTAATGCAGTTGGCGAAACGGACCAATATTGCTTTGTTTATTGTGGGTCATGTCACCAAGGAAGGGGCGATCGCAGGGCCTAAGGTGCTAGAACACCTGGTCGATACGGTTCTTTACTTTGAAGGCGATCGCTTTGCCAGTCATCGTCTGCTGCGCTCGGTCAAAAACCGCTTTGGCGCCACCCATGAACTGGGGGTATTTGAAATGGTGGATCGGGGCTTAGCCGAAATCAAAAACCCCTCGGCTCTGTTTTTGGGGAATCGGGATGAGCAGGTGCCAGGCATTGCCACCATTGTTGCCTGTGAAGGTACTCGCCCCCTGGTGGTAGAGTTGCAATCCCTGGTGAGCCCCACCAGCTACAGTTCGCCCCGCCGTTCAACCACGGGCTTAGAGTTTAACCGGCTGCTACAGATTTTGGCCGTACTGGAAAAGCGGGTCGGCATTCCCCTGTCTAAGTTGGATGCCTACGTGGCTTCTTCCGGGGGATTAACGGTGGCTGAGCCGGCCGCCGACCTGGGAGTGGCGATCGCTGTGGTGGCTAGTTTTCGCGATCGCCTGGTCGATCCGGAGTTGGTTTTGATTGGCGAAGTCGGACTCGGCGGCCAGGTGCGCCCGATCTCACAACTGGAGCTGCGGCTGAAAGAGGCCGCCAAGCTAGGTTTTAAACGGGCTATTGTGCCCAAGGGGCAAAGCCTTAAGATCCCAGGGCTGGAGATTTTCGAGGTCCCACGGGTGGTCGATGCCATCGCCCTGGCCCTGCGCCCCTAAAAATTGCCACTCACCAGACAGTTTCCCGGTGCCGCCCGGGCTAAAATATGAAGAAAGATAAACTTTAGAGGTATCGCCATGACGCCAACGGTCGAAATCTATACCTGGAGCCGTTGTCCCTTCTGCATTCGGGCTAAGGCCCTGCTTGATCAAAAGGGAATTGCCTACACGGAGTACTGCATCGATGGCGACGAAGCGGCCCGCAACGAAATGGCCCAGCGGGCTAACGGGCGGCGATCGCTACCTCAGATCTTCATCAACAACCACCACGTCGGCGGCTGTGATGATTTATTTGCCCTCGAAGCCCAAGGTGGGGTTGAGCCCCTTCTAGCCTCCACCCCTGCCGCCTAACCCCTCTCCCTGAGGCTGGCCCCTAGATGGGGAGGCTGCTGAGGGGGGCGGAGTGCCAGAGCTGTCCTGAGCCAATCCCCGCACCTGGGACCTGGGCACTGGGCCCAGGTGTAATGGCCGTGTCCATCGGTTGCGGCCCAACTCGAGGCTAGAGTACGAGGATGGAGTGAGTCGAGCTCAAGCTGAGGTGGCTGAAGATAGACTTCTTTCATCCTGGGCGGTGGCTTCACTACCGTTGGGATGGCGAGGTTGAATCAAACCGTAGCCCCCGTGGTTGCGTTCGTACACCACGTTGATTTCCTGGGTTTCGGCGTTGAGAAACACGTAGAAATCATGGTCAATCAGAACCAGTTGCTCAAGGGCCTCTGCCACGGTCATGGGAGGCATGGCAAAGTACTTGGTGCGCACTACCTCCTCAGGGAGTTGAGGAGCATGGTTATTCAGCACATGGGTCACATCGGTGGCGGGGGCTTCGTTGAGAAAGGCCTCGGTGGTTTTGCCCAGATTACCGTGCTTGCGGCTGCTCAGCTTTTCCTTGTACTTGCGCAGTTGACGGCTGATTTTGTCCGCTACCAAGTCAATGCTGGCGTAGAGATTTTCGCTACTCTCTTCTGCCCGCACAATTGATCCATCCACAAATAGAGTCACCTCTGCCGATTGCTTAGAGCTAATGCGGGGATTGCGGGCCACGGATAGGTGTACATTAGCCTCGTTGGTCAGGTGTTTGAAGTGGCTGACCGCCTTCAGTATTTTTTGCTCCACATAGTCACGAATTGCATCGGTAATCTCAATATTTCTGCCATGGATAACCAGCTTCATAAAGCGGACTCCTTGAAACGTCGGCTTATGTTTTCACCCTAGCACCTTGTATTCTGCACAACACCGTCCGTTAAAATCCTTTGCAAGGGTTGATATTTCTTGATTCCCTGGCGACCGAATTTACCATTCTGACGCGGATTTACCGTCATTGCACGGTTGACAACCATGGTTCACCCCCCCCCAGCCCCAGCCCTCATTTGTGAGGTTTATGACCTGGGGCTATGCCCCTATCCCCAGGCCTGGGAACTCCAGAAAGCCTTGGTAGAACTGCATCGTCGCCAGCCACAACCGGATCGACTACTGCTGCTGGAGCATCCTCCGGTCTATACCCTGGGCCAGGGGGCCACTCTAGAAAATCTTAAGTTTTCCGAGAGTAGTCCTCCCTGGCCGTTGTTTCGCATTGAACGCGGTGGAGAGGTCACCCATCACTGCCCTGGGCAACTGGTGGGGTATCCCATTCTCGACTTGAAGCGCCATCAAACCGACCTCCACTGGTATCTGCGGCAACTGGAGGAGGTGATCATTCTCACCCTGGCCAAGCTGGGCCTGGGGGCCCAACGGGAAGCTGGCCTGACCGGCGTTTGGGTGGGCGACTACAAGCTGGCGGCGATCGGGATTAAAGTCAGTCGTTGGGTCACGATGCACGGCTTTGCCTTGAATGTCTGCCCAGATCTACAGGGATTTCAGGCGATCGTGCCCTGTGGGATTGCCCACCGGCCAGTGGGTTGTTTGACCCAGTTTTGTCCGGGTATCACCGTGGCCGAGGTGTTACCCCTGCTGATCGAGGCTTTTGCCCAGGTCTTTCAGCGCCAGATTGTCCTGGGGGTCGATGGGCCCTGGGTTGGCCAAACTGGTGGGCCGCACAAACACTGCACCGAGACCAGCGGTTCAGTTCGCCGGCCGGGCAGGGGCAGCGACAGGTTGGGCACAGAACTCGATGGCTCCCCAACCGCTGAGCCAAGTTAGCCCAACGTTGAAAACTCTCGACCGCAGTCAAGGTTTTCTCAGCCGGGCGCGAGGGCTCTAGGGCAACGGCTTCAAAGCTGGGATGCTGACTGAGCCAGGCAGGGATAGCGGGGTTGGCCGGTGGCAAGGGCGATCGCTGAAACCAATCCCCGCTGGAAAAGCGCAAATCGGTAAGGTCAAGCTGCAACTGCCGGTTCAGTTTGTGCAGCAGGGTCAACCGCTCCAGGGTGAGGGTTTGGGCCCACATGGGGTTGGCTACTGAAACGTAGAGAATGCCCCGGCTTAAACGCACCGGTCTGGCTTGGCGAGCCACCACCTCGCCCACCAAACTGGACCAACTGCCTAACACCCGGCGAAACTCCCCGCGGCTGCGCCAGTTGGGTTGCTGCTCCAGTTTTTGAATCACCTGACCAATGGCGTCTAGGGGCATGGCGAATTGCTCGGCGACACACCTAGCTATTTTAGTTGTCAACTAGCTAGAAATCAGTACCATTAGGGTCATTTACTGCCCAGGATGTAATGCTATGGCTGATCTGTCTGCTGGCTCGTCGACCCTCTCTACCCCTAGGGTGGAATCTAGGTTTAACCCTGCTCTACAGCGGGCCCTAGGCAGCCTCATGCTCAATCTAGACGATGAACTGCTGCGCTACCGCCAAACCGCCTCGGGACAGGCCGGGCACCCCAGCCTTACTCCCCTGCAGTTTCGCCCTAAGCCCACCCGCTCGCCGAGCCTGATCAACCTCAAGCCGCCGACTCCATCCCCAAGGGGGCAAACATCGCCCCAACGGTCTAGCGTCGCCCCGCCGCCCCCCCCCAATCCCTGGACCAGCTCCGCTACCCCACCCGCGGTCAGCTCCGCCGCTACCGCCCCCAGCCCCACTGCCCTTAAGACCGGGGCGGCCCTGATGCCCTATGCCGCCATGCCCCAAGATTACCTGGAGAGTTCAGAGGCGCTGTTGGGCAGTACTCCTCTGCCACCCCCCCTGCATAGGGGCGACGAGGAACTGGATTATCAGCCTTCCATGGCCCAGCAGTTAGCGACTCCCCTGGGCCTGGGCGCCCTATTGTTGCTGTTGGCGGGGAGCGCGGGGTTTGGCTACCTGGTTACCTCTCCCGAGGCCATCCAGCACCTGCGCGACCATGCTCTCATTCAGCGTTTACGGTCTAAACCCGCGGCAGATCAACCCCTGGCCCAGGACGCGGAGCCCCATGGTGCCGTAGCTCCCGGTTTGCAGGGCATTGGCCCGGATTTGTCGGCCCAGGAGTTTGGTTCCCTGGATCTAGATCGAATTAGTAACTTGCCCTCGGATTCCACCTCTGGATCCGCTCAGAACTTCCCGCCCCTGTCGGAGGACTCCCCTAACCGCCAAGGGGGCAGCCTGAGCCGCGATCGCCCAACCGAGCCGAGCCGAGCCATGCGGGCTGAAACCGTAGCCCCCCTGCCCTCATCCCAGTTACCTAGTCCCACGGTGGCACCAGTCCGGCCCAGTCCCGCTCCCACCCGGCCAGCCCCGGCGGCAGCCCCCCCTAGCCCCCC
>DVEE01000134.1 GCA_015295885.1 Leptolyngbyaceae cyanobacterium M65_K2018_010 | reverse complement strand
GGGAGAGCGATCCCTATTTGGACAATCTACTCCGCCAGCGGCGGCTGATCCTCGGAAACGCCCTGGGGTCTACTCGGCTCGGGATCCTCATCCACCACCGAATCCTCTTGGTCGATAGCTAGACGTTCACAGGGAATGGTATCGGACAGGATGGAACTGGCCATCATGCCGGTATGAATTTCCAGCAGGGCCTTGGGAACCGTTTCAAACATCAAACGCTGACCTGGAAAAACCACGCGCTCAAAATACCAATCTGGAACATTGGTAATACGAGCGACTTGAATCTTGCTGGTAGCATTGACATAACAGCAAAGAATCTGCCTCGAACTATCGGAGGGGAGGGGATCAAGAATTTGTGCCATTGATGCTACGGGCAGTTACTGCATGAATCACTGTAGGAACCCTAACACTTCTTGATCCCCAGTGGTTGTAAAGGTGACTACCAAGCCCCGTTTTCCTGTAAAGAGTCTGCAAATTTCGCAAGCTTTCTTAAAAGGGCTTAGTGAAGTTAAGCTCCTTCACCATCATCACTTTCTTTTTCACAAAAAAGGCTTTTTTGTCCCTAACCTAGGGGTCCACCCCAAAGCAGCGGGCTCCGGGCGACCAAGCCATAAATCTTAATTTTTTCTTTATGCTTTTATGGACAAGGCCTTAATTTGGCCACTGAGGGGGCCTATGGATTGATGCCCAGGCATGGACGTCCCCCAGCTCGAACAGTTGAGGGGTTGGTTGAAAGGGGCGATAGGTAGTTGAGCCGTCTGCCACCCAGAGATAGCAAAAACCATGACGGCGGAACACCACCAGTCAACTTCACTGGTATCACGGGAAATATCGCTCTGGTTTGTCTCCCAACCGCTAGGCCCATCCCCTAGCTATTGGGAAAGAGAGTGTTATTGTAAAGATATGCAAAGCCTGCTTCCGGGCATCGATGAGTTTCTCCCGGGCGTAAGCCCATAGGCGCCTATCTTTTTTCCTCATTTAGCTTGCTGCTGAGCCCGCTTTAACCTGCTCCATGATGACCTTGCCTGCTACCTCTTCCCAACGCATCCTCTACGTGCGGCTACCCTGTAATCCGATCTTTCCCATCGGGGTGGTGTATCTCGCTGACCATGTCCACAAACAATTCCCTGCCGTGGATCAGCGAATCTTTGACCTAGGGGCGGTGCCACCTCTGGACTATGGATCGGCCTTAGATCGTTGCATCGATCAGTTTCAACCCACCTTGCTGGTTTTTTCCTGGCGGGATATTCAAATCTTTGCGCCGGTGGGCGGTCGGGGGGGCAACCCGCTACAAAATGCCTTCGAATTTTTCTACGCTCGTAACCCCTGGCTCAAGCTGCGCGGCGCTTTGGGGGGGCTGCGTATGGCCACCACCTATTTGGCAGAACTATGGCGCAACCAGGGGCTGATCAAACGAGGCTGGCAGCGAGCCCAACGGTATTGCTCGAAGGTGACTCTGGTGGTAGGTGGCGGTGCAGTGAGCGTGTTCTATGAGCAACTCCACAACCGACTGCCCCAGGGCACCATCATTTCTGTCGGTGAGGGAGAGGTCTTACTGGAGCGATTACTGCGGGGGGAAGATTTTTCCGATCAACGCTGCTACGTAGTTGGTCAGACCCAGCCCAGACCTCGCCTGATCCATGAAGAGCCTGCCCCAGTGGAAAAAACGGCCTGTAACTACGACTATATTGCGGCAATTTGGCCAGAGTTTGATTACTACCTGCAGGAGCAGGATTTTTACATTGGCGTTCAAACCAAGCGAGGATGCCCCCACAACTGCTGTTACTGCATTTATACCGTTGTAGAAGGTAAACAGGTTCGCATTAACCCCGCGGACGAAGTTGTGGCCGAGATGCAGCAGCTTTATGATCGCGGCGTTCGTAATTTTTGGTTTACCGATGCCCAGTTCATTCCAGCTCGTCGCTTTATCCAGGACGCCGAAGAATTGCTGCAAAAAATTCTGGCCGCGGGGATGAACGATATCCACTGGGCGGCCTACATTCGGGCCGATAATTTAACCCCGCAACTCTGTCGGCTGATGGTGGCTACGGGCATGAATTATTTTGAAATTGGTATCACCAGTGGCTCCCAGGAGCTGGTACGGAAAATGCGCATGGGCTACAACCTGCGCACAGTGCTGCAAAACTGTAAGGACTTGAAGGCGGCGGGCTTTAATGACCTCGTTTCCGTCAACTATTCCTTCAATGTGATTGATGAGCGGTTCGATACGATTCGTCAGACCATTGCCTACCATCGTGCCCTGGAAGAGGTGTTTGGCCGGGATAAGGTGGAGCCGGCGATTTTCTTCATTGGTCTACAACCCCACACCCACCTGGAAGAATATGCCTTTGATCAGAACATCCTACGGCGAGACTACAACCCCTTAGATATTCATCTGCCCTGGGTATCGAAGAAGTTGCTGTGGAACCCGGAACCCTTGGGGTCGTTCTTTGGGGAAGTCTGTCTAGAGGCGTGGCAGCGCAACCCCGATGACTTTGGCCGCGAGGTGATGGATATCCTAGAAGAACGGCTAGGCCGAGCCCCCTTAGAGGAAGCCCTGAGCGCACCCGTGGAGCGTGATCGTCGCCCCCTTGCCGCCGTTTCTGCCTAGGGTGTTGCTGGCTTTGAGTGCCAAGCTTCCCTACCCGGACAATGGGCAAGCTAGGAAGGGACTAGGAAATCGCTCATGATAACCCGGGTCAGCCCGCTGAGTTATTATCCGAATAGGTAGGGGTTAGGGAGAGGGTAACTGAATGTTGGAGGGGTCAATCCTAAAACGCCTGGTCGATAGCCAAGCCGAATCGGACACCACACCGCTGAACTACGGCGTCTATTACAAGAATACTCTGGTTGCCCTTTGCCATGCCCTGGAGGACTGTATCCTAACTGCCGGAACGGCTCCCCTGGTGATCACCGCCTTCCAACGGGGTAAGTGGTATCTCCAGGAGGCCGACCGCTACGGGGCGATTGCCGATAAAGCCCAGCAAATTGTGATTATGGCTTGCCCCGAGGCGGGTTTCCAGGATCATCCCACCAGCCAGCGAGATAATGTGGCCCTGATCGACCTGACAGACGATGATCCGGTGGCCCAGGAGTGGCATTTAATGATTCTGGCTCCCGACTACACCGCCATGGTGCTTTGTCAGGAACTGTCGCCCGCAGACTATGGCAAGGTGGGTTTACCGCAGCAGGATTTGGAGCGCAAGTTCTATGGCTTTTGGACCTTTGAACCAGCCCTGGTTAGCCAAACGGTGGATCTAGCGATTGATCACATCGGCTCCTATGACCCCGCCCTACAAACCCAGTTGGCCGCCCAACTCGCCAGGCTTAAGCAACAAAATCCTTCCCTCCCCTGTGCTGAAGCCGCGGTGGTCAATCATACCGTCAGTCAGGTAGTGCATTATCTACAAACCAGCCGACAGGGCCTGCGTGGCAACCTAGCTTTTAGCCTGGTCGAGGATTTAGATCAAAATCTGGTTTCCAACGAAGTTCAGGCCTTTCTACGCATGGCCCAACTGGTGGACCTCAGCGATCCCCATAATCCGCTAGCGGCCCGGGAGGTGGTTGCCCTGCTAGAAATGATGGGGCAGTTGTTGGATCTACCAGCCTGGCAGCTGCAACGACTCCGACTGGCCGGTATGCTGTACCGCATCGCCCCGGTTCCAGATTCAACCACCCTAATCAGCGATGGCCCCAGTTGCCCACTGGTGCCCGAGGTGCAAACCCTGCGGTTAATGCCCCGCCTACGGGCCGTGGCCACCATCATCGCCCACCAAGGCGAATGGTGGGATGGTAGCGGTTATCCCGCTGGCCTGGCCGGCGATGCGATCCCCCTGGAATCTCGTATGCTAGGTTTAGTAGCCGAGTTTCAGCACCGGGTGGCGGAGCGGCGGCGCCAAACACCAACGGATCGTCACCTGGATCTCCTGGCAGAGGCACTCGCCACCTGCCAAGGGGAAGTTGGCCAACGCTGGGACCCAAAGTTAGTCGAAATCTTGGCGCTGCTGGTGATGGGTTTGCAACAGGGCATGAGCTTGCCTACTATTCCTACAAAAATTACCCTGGGGGCGGGGTTGTTAAGCTCCGATCTGGCCATCCCAGATACAGGCCTGACTTCCTCCCAACTCCTTCCTTCCTAAGTTGATTCTGTGCCCAGTGACGCCTTAGATTTAACGGCCCTCCGCAGCGGCCAAATTCGCCACCTGCCGGGTGCTGACCTGGAAGACACCGATCTTTCTGGCAGTAACCTGACCGGAGTTCATCTCCCTGGGGCGAACCTGGTAGGCGCGAACCTTAGCCACGCCTCCCTGGCCCAGGCCCACCTGGAGGGCAGTAACCTGATGGGGGCCAACTTGACTGGCACTGATCTGCGGGCCAATCTCTGGGGGGCCAACCTGATGCAGAGCGACCTCACTGGGGCCGACCTGCGCGGCGCGAATCTACGCGGGGCCAACCTAATGGGGGCCTGTTTGTCGGGGGTGAGTCTGGCCGGAGCCTTCCTCAGTGGTAGCAACTTAATCGGGGTCAACCTGCAGGGGGTAGACCTGCGGGGGGCTGATTTGCGTGGCGCCAATCTCACCGATGCCAATCTCAAAGGGGCCGATTGCGGTCAGGCCGATTTTCAGGGAGCCCGGCTGGACAACGCTAACCTGGAAGAAGCTGACCTCAGGCAAGCCAATCTATCGGGTGCTTCCCTAGTGGGGGCTAATCTGCTCTGTGCCGACCTGATGGGGGCCCAGCTTGAAGGGGTGAACCTCACCGGAGCTTGCCTGGTGGGTACTTCCCTAGCTTGAATCGGGAAACTAAGCTGGCCTGACCTGTGATCGGACAAAGACCTGCAAAAATTAAGAGGATACTCGCTCTGCAAGGGTAGTTGCCATGACTGGAAAGGTCCACACGATTTCAAAAGTAATTGCCAAAGCTGAGGCAGCCGCAACCCTGAAGTCACTCTTGATCGAAGTGGCAGAATTGAGTCGTCAAGAGCCAGGCTGTTTGCGCTACGAACTCTGGCAGGGAACGGCTAATCCCTTAGAGTTTATCGGCATTGGTGAATGGGTCGATGATGCCGCCTTCCAAACCCACTATCGCTCCGGCTACATGGATGAATTAATTCGTGAAATCCCTGAACTGGTAGAGCATCCCCCCGATGTGCAGTGGTACAGGGTGGTGCTTTAACTACTTCTGGGGGTGCGGGTGGTGGTCTTGCAAGCCTCGCTGAAGGGTTACAGGGTTGGGAAAAATAGGGATCGGTAGGTAGCTATCAGGGTATCCCCCCAGAGTAGGGTCAGGAGGGCGCCAATCGCCAGAAAGGGACCAAAGGGCATGGGGTGGCGACGGCTGATCACCCCCAGGGCGATCGCGCCTCCCCCCACCAAGGCCCCCACTAAACAGGCCAAAAAGCCACTTAGCAAAACCCCTGGCCAGCCTAACCAGGCCCCTAGCATGGCCGCTAGTTTGGCATCTCCTCCACCCATCGCCGTTTGCCCTAGGGCCAAGGACGCTAACAGCGTAATCCCCTCAAACAGCCAAATGCCCAACACCGCACCAATGATCCCTGCCATCAACCCCCTTAACCCGTTGCTCCAACTGCCCGTTTGTAGGTAAGGAATCATGGCCTGGGCCAGTAGCCCCACCACCAGGCCGCTTTGGGTCAGAGGGTTAGGCAAGGTCAGGGTATCTAAATCGATAAAGGCTAGGGCAATCAGCCAGGCCAGTAAGATCCAGTAGGCCACCGTCCACCAGGTTAGTCCCCAGCCCCAGAAGGTCACTAAAAAGAGCCCTCCGGTTAACCCCTCAATCAGGGGGTAGCGGGCTGAGATAGGAGCCTTGCAATGGCGACATCGTCCGCCTAACCAGAGCCACCCCAGGATGGGGACATTATCGTAGGGCTTCAGGCGGGTGTGGCACTGGGGGCAATGGGAAGGCGGATATAGCAGCGATAGCCCCTGGGGTAAGCGATAAATCACCACGTTGAGAAAGCTACCTAGGGCAGCCCCCAGCCCAAATACTAACCCGGAGACCATCAGGCTATCCATACAACCCACCCGTCAAAGCTAAGCCCAGGATAACCGGCCTTGGGCCCGAGACAAACTCCACCAGGTTCGCCAAACCCAAGCATAGCCAAAACCTGCCCCTTGAAACCAAAAGACAGGCTTGGCGGGTTTATCTTCGAGTTAGTCAGCACTCAAGGCTAGAACTACTCGGACAGGCTCTCCATCTTCTCCGTAATCTTTGCTTTGATTTCATCCAGGCTGGGCATGAATTCCTTCTTTTTCTCTAGGCCCAGCTTAATTTTTTCCTTAATTTCCTCAGCGGTAGGAGCCATTTCCGCCCCAGGCACATCGGGCTTAAAGGTTTCCTTAGCCTTCATCCCCGCCTCGATTTTTTCAACAATTTCCTCAGGGGTGGGCATAAAGAGTTCTTTCTTCTTAATGAAGATCTCTTTCTTTTGATCTGGAGTTAATGAGGCGAACAACTCCTTTTTAGGGATGGACTTCATGGTTGCAGCCAGGTCAGCCTTTTGCTTGGGGGTCAAGGCCATGAGCTTGAAGGTCTTGCGCATGCTATACCCCTCCTGAACTGCTTTTTCGAACTTCTCGCGCTGATCAGGAAACAGAATGGCTTCAATCTCAGGGACGTATTTAGACTCCAACTGCTCCATTAACTCCTGCTGGTCGGCGGTTAAATCAATATCCTGTAGCCAGGGCAAGGCTAGAGGCTTGGCTTGGGCGGGGCTGACCACGAGCAGCATCGCCATCAAGGTGCAGACTGTAATAGAAATCAATGTCCGTAGCATACTCAGGTAATCTCCGTATCATTAAGAATCTGAACTGCCCAATGGCTGCTCAATCAACGCCGATCAGGCTTCTTCCCTAACGGCCCTGGCATGTTCTGCAAAGGCCACCACCGCCATGAACGATATAACAATTGTAGGCAGAACCAAGCTCCACCAAGTTTCCGAAATTAAAACGAAATATGTAGCGGCTAGGCCTCCCAGGGCAAACCCCAAAATAATCGGTACGATTCGTCCCATTCGCTCGATGGCCTCATCGGCCGCTAGGGCCGCTTTCTCATCGCCTTTCGGAGCCAACTTTGAAATGGCCACCTGCACTAGATCGATGGTGAGTTGGGTGGTATTACCCGTCATGACGGTGGTAGGAATGTAGCTCTTAAAGACCCCCTTGGCTTCTTTCATGAGAGCATTTTGAATCGCCATCGCCACCACCCCGGTAATACCAATGGGCAGGATGTACTCCTCTTGGACATCAAAAATCAGGTAGGGGGAAAAGGTCACCCCAACAATCAGAAAAATCGATAGGGCAATGGCTTCGGCGGTGAGCAAGACGGGCATCCTCGGGTCGTTTCCGGCGCAAATTC
>DVEE01000030.1 GCA_015295885.1 Leptolyngbyaceae cyanobacterium M65_K2018_010 | reverse complement strand
TGAGGTAGAGGGGTGAAGGGTGGGGGGTGAAGGGTGAAGGGTGAAGGGTGAAGGAAGGGTGAAGGGTAGGGGGTGAAACTGGTGGGTTAGAGGGATGGTGAAGGGTTGGGGGGATGAAAAGAGATGGGATGTGTTGCAGCGTGAAGGGGTTGTTCAGGTGATTGAATTTCTGAGTTACGGCTGCATGGTCGTAGGCCTGGTGTTTTGGTTTTGGGGTACCTGGCCATTGCTGGGGCCGCGTTCGGTGCTGTTTAAGCTGCATAGCCTGTCGGTGGCCGATACCCTGGGTTCCATGGCGATTGTGGTGGGGTTGCTGTTGCGCATTCCCCATGAGTGGCCACTGTTGGTGCTGGGGCTGATTTCCCTGGCCATTTGGAATACGGTGCTGGGCTATGTGCTGGCCTACTGCTCGACCCAGGAGGGTAGCCATGACTGATACCTACGTTGTGGCGATTATGGCGCTACTGCCCCTATCCGCCCTAATGTTAATCATCCAAACCAGCCCCTACCAGGCCCTGGTGATGCGCGGCATTTTAGGGGCGATCGCCGCTTTGATCTATGCCCTATTGGGCGGAGCCGATGTGGCCCTGACCGAAGCCCTGGTGGGCACCATGCTGGCCATTACCCTCTACGCGGTGGCGGTACGCTCCTCCCTGGTGATGCGTTTGGGTGTTTTGAAAGGGTGGGAGGTCAAGGACCAGACTTCCCTAAAACCGCTGCTAGGGCCTGTGCGGCAACTCTTAAACCGCCATCATCTGCGCTTGGAATTGGTGCCCTACGCTGATCTCCAGGCCCTGCACCAGGCCCTCCTGGATAAGGAAGTCCACGGCACTTGCCTGGGCCCATGGTCTGATGACCAGGAGCCACCGACCTTGGCGGACTCTGCCAGTTCAGATCCCTACCTGATCACCCTCAGAGTGGCTCGCCTATTCGATCTGTTCACCCTGGGGTTGCCGCCAGACATGGTTCAAGTTAAATATCTCAGCGGTGAAGATGAGCCCTTGACTCAGGCGGTCAAGATCGCTCCCTTAGAAACTCCCCAATCCTGATGGAGGCAACGGTATGAAGTGGGTTTATCTGGTAGCGGGTTTGATGCTGTTTATCAAAATCTTGGTGTTGCCCGACCCCGCGGCAGAAGGTGCGGAGATGGCGATCGCAGAAGCCATTGTGGCCGACAGCGGCGTGCCCAATGCGGTATCGGGCATCATTTTCCGCAACCGCCTCTACGACACCATCTTTGAAGTGGTGGTGTTTACCATCGCCATCATGGGGGCCAAGTACCTGCTGGCCGATGAAACTCCCACCGTTCCCTTCTACAGCTTCACCGATGAACCCTCCATCGTACTGGCCCGCTTGGGCGCTACCATTGCCGCCCTGGTCGGTATTGAGCTAGCGATTCGCGGTCACCTGAGCCCGGGGGGTGGGTTTGCCGCCGGGGTGGCGGGAGGCACGGCGATCGGGCTGATTGCCATCACCACGGCTTCGCCAGAGTGGATGCAGGCCCTCTACGAACGCTGGCGAGCAGCGGCCTGGGAGAAGGTTTCGGTCCTCATTTTTATTGTTTTGGCGGGGTTGACCCTAATTGGGGTAGAACTGCCCCTGGGCGAATTTGGCACCCTGCTGAGCGGCGGTATGATTCCCCTTTTGAATGTCCTAGTGGCCCTTAAAGTGGCCCTGGGTTCCTGGGCAGTGATTTTACTGTTCATTCGCTATCGGGGGCTGCTGTGAGGATATTTCCTCCCCTAACCCTAAGCTTCATTAAGGGGTTGCCCAGGGTAGCCCCCTATCGGTCTACAACCGTAGTAGGGGAGGAAACCTATGCCAGTACCCCAGGACTCGAACCCAACCCCTTCTAACTCCAACCGCAGAGGTGCTGATGGCAACCTGCTGTGGTGGCTCTTGATGCTGTTATTGCTGTTTAACCTGGGTATTTTGCCCCTGGTGCGGCCCCGCACGACCGAGGTGATGTACAGCGACTTTCTCCGCCAAGTGGAACAGGGGGAGGTGGCTAAGGTTCTGATCGCTGACGATGAAATTCGCTATAGCCTCAAGCCCACTGCCCAGGATAGCCCACCCGCCGATGGCAAGGACTCGGCGGGTGAGGCGGCCCCAGGGTTGGATTACGTCACCTTACCCCCTCCCAACGACTCGACCTTGATTCCCTTGCTTGAGGCTAAGGGAGTGGAGTACGGAGGGGTGCGAGTTCCACAAGGGGGCTGGGGAGGGGCACTGGGCTGGCTGCTGCTGCCCCTGTTATTTTTTGCTCTGTGGGGATTTTTGCTGAGTCGCGGGGGGGCGGGGCCAGCGGCTTTGACGGTGGGTAAGAGCAAAGCCCGCATCTATTCCGAGGGGAGCACCGGGGTCAACTTTAGTGATGTTGCCGGGGTCGATGAAGCGAAGGAAGAACTCCAAGAAATTATCGACTTTTTGAAGAAACCAGGTAAGTATGTGCAAATTGGCGCCAAAATCCCCAAGGGAGTCTTGCTGGTCGGACCACCAGGAACGGGCAAAACCCTGCTAGCGCGGGCGGTGGCGGGGGAAGCGAATGTGCCCTTTTACAGCATTTCTGGATCTGAGTTTGTAGAGCTGTTTGTGGGGGTCGGGGCCGCCCGGGTCAGAGACCTGTTTGACCAGGCCAAGCACAATGCGCCTTGCATTGTCTTCATTGATGAGCTAGATGCCCTGGGTAAGGCACGGGGTAACGCTAACCTGGGCCTGGGGCGTAACGACGAGCAAGAACAAACCCTTAACCAGCTATTGACCGAAATGGATGGCTTTGAGGCCAACAGTGGGGTACTGATTTTGGCCGCTACCAATCGCCCGGAGGTGCTGGATCCTGCCCTGCTGCGACCGGGCCGGTTTGATCGCCAGGTGTTGGTGGATCGCCCGGATAAGCTCGGTCGTCAGGCCATTTTAGAGGTGCATACCCGCCGGGTTAAGTTAGCCTCAGATGTGGATCTGGCCAGTTTGGCCGCCCGTACCTCTGGGTTTACCGGGGCCGATTTGGCAAACCTGGTCAACGAAGCCGCCCTGTTGGCCGCCCGCCAGGAAAAAAATATCGTCAGCATGGCTGAGTTTGGGGCGGCCTTTGAGCGAGTGATTGCGGGGCTAGAGAAAAAATCGCGGGTGTTGAATCAACTGGAAAAAACGATCATTGCCCACCATGAGGTTGGCCATGCCATTGTCGGCAGTATGATGCCGGGGGGCCATCGAGTGGAGAAAATTTCTATCATCCCTCGCGGTATTAGTGCCCTGGGTTATACCCTACAACTCCCTGAGGAAGATCGGTTTTTGATGGTTGAGGATGAACTGCGGGGGCGCATGGCGACCCTCTTGGCGGGGCGTTCGGCGGAGGAATTAATTTTTGGCAAGGTGTCAACGGGGGCCAGCGACGATCTGCAAAAGGCCACGGATCTGGCCGAGCGAGCCGTTACCCTGTACGGAATGAGCCCCCAGATTGGGCCGGTGGTGATTGATAAAAGCCCCCAGACCAATTTTTTAGAGGGTTGGCAATCACCCCGACGGGTGGTGGGGCCGGAGGTGACCGAAACCGTTGATCGGGAAGTCAAGCGTCTGCTGGAGGAAGCCCACCAGGTGGATTTGAACATTCTCAGCCTGAATCAGGCCTTGCTCAAGGATGCGGCCCAGCACCTTCTCCAACAGGAGGTGCTAGAGGGAGAGGCGCTGCAAAACTATCTGCAGCGGGTGCAGATTCCCCCCCAGTTGGCGGCCTGGCTAGAGTCGGGGGATGGTGTAGAGGTGCCGGCTCCAACCGAGCGGTGATAGCATAGCAACGGCCTTTGCCCGGTATCTGCAATGGACTTAAAAGCCCACATTCGAGACATTCCTGACTTTCCTAAGCCTGGCATTTTGTTCCGCGACATTACCCCGCTGCTGGCCAACCCGGAGACGCTCCAGCATAGTATTGATCTATTTGCCGAACAGGTGGCTGCCTACCAACCTGACTTTATTGTGGGGATTGAGTCGCGCGGGTTTATGTTTGCCATGCCCTTGGCCTACAAGCTGGGTTTGGGCTTTGCGCCGGTTCGCAAACCCGGCAAGCTGCCGGCGGCGGTGCATTCGGCCTCCTACGCGCTGGAATACGGCACGGATACCCTGGAACTGCACCAGGATGCCTTTCCCCCCGGCAGCCGGGTCCTGGTGATTGATGACTTGATTGCCACGGGCGGTACAGCGGCCGCCACCTGTGAACTGGTCCAGCAGGCGGGCAGTACGGTGGTGGGGCTGGGGTTTGTGATTGAGTTGGTGGATCTGGAAGGGCGTGCGAAATTGCCGCCGGTTCCGATCACCACCCTACTGCAGTATTAGGTCAGGGTTAATCGGCTGGGCCTGGGCGACTGGCCTCGTTTCCTCTTTACCGGAATTACCGCTTGTAGGATAACCATGGATTTTCAAGCAACGGCACAGGCCCTGGTTGAGGCTGGGCGCTTTTTGGCGGGGCAAGGGTGGGCGCCGGCGACCAGTGGCAATTATTCTGCTCGCCTAGGGCCCCAGGAGGTGGCCATCACGGTTTCGGGGCGGCCTAAGGGACGACTGACGGTGCAGGATATTATGCGGGTCGATCTGCGGGGGCAGCCTCTGACCCCGGGGGTAAAAGCCTCGGCGGAGACCCTGCTACACACCAGTCTCTATCAACTTCATCCCGACATTGGGGCGGTTCTCCATACCCATTCCATTGATAGCGTTAGCCTTTCTCGCCACTGGCTCGGTCAGGGGCAGGATCAGCTGCGGTTAACAAACTATGAACTGCTGAAGGCATTTCCGGGTATTAGCACCCATGATGTAGAGGTGACCATTCCAATCGTGGCTAATAGTCAAGATATGGTCAGCCTAAGCACAACGGTGCTGGCCCGCCTGCAGGCCTTGGCTAAGCCGGTGGGTTATCTGATTGCCGGTCACGGTCTCTACGCTTGGGGAGCCACTATACCCCAAGCCTTGATGGCGACGGAAGCGCTGGAAATCTTAGTCAGTTGCACCCTACGGGAAACGCTACTAGCACAGAGGATTTGAAGCTATGACCCAACTACGCATTTACAGCGATCGCGACGGCAGCCGCCCCCTGGATGAGTTTGGGGACGGCGAGGCGATCGCAGCCGCCCTACGGCATGTGGGGGTGCGCTTTGAACAGTGGTCGGCGCACCAACCCTTGACCGCAGCCGCTGGTCAGGAAGATATTCTGGCCGCCTACGGTAAGGAGATTGAGCGCCTCAAGCGGGAGGGGGGCTATCTTACCGCCGATGTGATTCGTATGCAGCCCGATCATCCCCAACGGGTAGAACTGCGGCAAAAGTTTTTAGCTGAGCATATTCACACCGAGGATGAGGTGCGCTTTTTTGTGGAAGGCCAGGGGGTGTTTTATCTACATTTGGGCGATCGGGTCTATGCCACCCTCTGCACCGCCGGCGATTTAATTGGGGTGCCGGCCCAGACCCCCCACTGGTTTGATATGGGAGAGGCACCCCAATTTGCGGCCATCCGCCTGTTCTGCAATCCCGAGGGCTGGGTGGCCCACTTCACCGGCAGCCCGATCGCCCAGTCATTCCCGTCTTACCATGATTTTGTTTGACGGTCGGCCGATCCAGGCGATCGTGGTTGACATTGAGGGCACCACCACCGATATCGCCTTCGTTAAAAGTGTCCTGTTTCCCTACGCCCTCCAACGCCTGCGGGGATTCATGGGCGATTTGGCGCCCACCCCGGAGGGCCAGGCCATACTTCAACAGGTCAGGGCGGAGGTGGGTCAACCCGACCTGCCCCTGGAGGCTTGCCTAGACCAGCTGCTGGCTTGGGCTAAGGCCGATCAAAAAATCACCCCCTTAAAAACCCTGCAAGGCCTGATTTGGGCCGAGGGCTACCGCGATAAGGCCTACTACAGCCACGTCTATAAAGATGCCGCCGCCTACCTGCAAGACTGGCATCGCCAGGGGGTCCCCCTCTATGTCTACTCCTCCGGTTCTGTGGCCGCCCAGAAATTGCTCTTTGCCCATACCCTGGAGGGGGACTTAACCCCCTGTTTTCAAGGTTTTTTTGATACCACCACCGGGTCCAAGCTGGAGTCGGCCTCCTACCGCAAAATTGCCACCTCCATGGAGATTCCCCCGGCGGAGATCCTATTCTTGTCGGATCATCCTGGGGAGCTGGCGGCGGCCCAGCAGGCCGGATGGCAGGTGTGCGCTGTGCAAAGACCCGGCACCCCCGATTTTCCAGCAGGGCTGCCGGTAGTCCATGACTTCGAGGCGCTCCCCATTGTGGTTCAGGCTTCTGCCTGAGCCTGGGCTAACCCGGCGGCTGTAACGCCCGCCTAGGAACCCGGTTGATCTTCAACGGAGCCAGGGCTAATTTGGCCGACAAAAAAGTTGTTTAAGAGGGTCGATACCATAGACAGCACAATTGGGCCCAAAATAAAGGCCCAAAAACCATGGACTGAAAACCCTGGGGTAACCAGGGAGGCTAGCCAAAAGCAAATGCCATTGACCACCAGGGCAAATAGGCCCAGGGTCAAGATGGTAATGGGCAAGGATAAAATAAACAGGATGGGCTTGATCACCGCGTTGACGATCCCGATTAATATACCGGCTAGGATGGCCGCCGGGAAGTTGGCCACCACCACCCCAGGAATTAGAAAATCGACCAGTAACAAGGCCAGGGCCGTAGCCAAAACACTGAGTGCATAGAGCACCATGGCGACATCTCCTTACTCTTTTGATCAGTCAAGCCGTGCTAATGGTTTAGCGTGTCACTGTCTCAGAGTCCAGAGTTTGCCATGAATTGTAAGGTTAACGGCTGACCTTCCCCGTGGGATAATGTGGGCCGGCCTCCACAGTCAAGGCATTATGGAGCAACGGTTCCCACAACCTATCCGTCGAGTTGGTGTTATTGGAGGCGGGCAACTGGCCTGGATGATGGGCCTAGTGGCTCCCACTTTAGATCTGGAGTTGGTCGTGCAAACCCCCCAGGCTACGGACCCAGCGGTGGCCGTTGCCCAAGCTGCTGTGTTGGCCGAGGTGAACGATGTGGCCGCCACCCAAGCCCTGGCCGCCCAGTGTGACGTGATTACCTTTGAGAATGAATTTATTGACTGTGAGGGCCTGCAAACCCTGGCTGACCAGGGGACAATCTTTCGTCCCAGTCTGGCGGTGCTGGCTCTGGTGCTGGATAAACTGAAGCAACGGCAGTGTTTTGCTCGGCTGGGTCTACCTAACCCCCGCTACGAGGCCCTTGGGGGTGAATTCGAGGCCGATGGGCTGGAGGCTCAGGCGGCCCGCCTAGGTTTTCCCCTAGTGATGAAAACCCGTCGCCTGGGCTACGACGGCTATGGCACTACGGTAGTCCGCACCCTAGCGGAACTCAGCCCCACCTGGGAGCGCTTTCGCTTTGCCCCGGTGCTGCTAGAGGAGTTTGTGCCCTTTAAGCAGGAATTGGCGGTGATGGTAGCTCGGTCGGCCAGCGGCGAGGTGGCCCTCTATCCAACGGTTGAGACCCAACAGGTCAATCAGATCTGCCGACGGGTGCTAGTCCCCGCCGCCGTAAGCGCTGAGGTGGAAACCACCATCACCGGAATGGCTCGTACCCTGGTGGAGGCCTTAAATCTGGTGGGGATTGTGGGGATTGAGTGCTTCCTGACCCAGGATGACCGGGTATTGATCAATGAAATTGCCCCCCGCACCCACAACTCGGGCCACTACAGCCTGGATGCCTGCCCAACTTCCCAGTTTGAGCAGCAGCTACGGGCCGTCAGCGATCGCCCCCTGGGGCCTACTCACCTCACCTGCCCCCAGGCGGTTATGGTCAACCTGTTGGGCCTGGAGGTTTCCGAATACCGCCACCAGGAAAAGCTCGCCAGCCTTAAACAGTTTCCCCAGGCTACGGTGTACTGGTACCACAAAGGCATTCGCCCCGGCCGCAAGCTGGGCCATGTGACCTGTCGCCTGGAGGCCACCGAGGACCCTGAACAGGTGGCAGAAACCCTAGAAAGGCTTTGGTATAGCCCCTAAACCCACTGCTCACTGCTGACCCCGATGATCCCCTACACCCTCGACCAGTTGAACCACATGGACCAGGCCGACTTTATAGCGGCAGTTGGCCCCGCCTTTGAAGATACGCCCAGCATTGCTGCCCAGGTTTGGAGCCAGCGTCCCTTTGTCTCCGTGGCCGACCTGCATGAAAAAATGGTGGCTATCGTCCGTTCCCTACCCCCGGCGGATCAATTAGCCCTGATTCGAGCCCATCCCGATCTGGGTGGCCGGGTCGCCATGGCCGCCGCCTCGGTGGCTGAGCAAAGCCAAGCCGGACTGACTGACCTCAGCCCAGCGGAGTACGATCGCTTTCAAACCCTGAACCAGCGCTACAAAGAAACCTTTGGCTTCCCCTTTATTCTGGCCGTGGCGGGCCACACCAAGGCCTCTATTTTGGAGAATTTTGCTCAGCGCCTGCACCATTCCCCAGAGCAGGAGCGGGCCACCGCCCTAGGGGAAATTGAACAGATCGCCCGGCGGCGGTTAGAACAATGGGTACAACCGGGCTAGTTGCCTGGATCGGCACCGCCGCGATCGCCCTGGTCATCAGATGAATAGCACCGATGGCGAGGATGCCTGGGCTGCTGCGACCCTGGCCAGCAGGCTGTCAGCCCAACCCTAGCGGAGTGACTAGGTCTAGCCCGTCGCGTGATCCTAAGGTTTCCCGGGGTCAGCGGTTAAAAGGGGAACCGCAGGGAGGGAACGGGAATAGCTGGTAAGCCAAAGGGTAGGGGAATACCCGGAAACAGGCGTTGAAAGACCCCGCGCAGGCTGCCGATGCCGGGCAGTTCTACAAAGCCTTGGATTAATGGTCCCTCTAGGAGGTTAATGAAATCCTCGGGGGTGAGGGCTGCGATGGTCGCCTGTTGCTGTTCGGTATCGACGGTAATGCGTTGTCCTTCGGCCACCACAATGGCTGCATCTGAGTCAAAGGTCACTGTTTCCGAGGTGGCTGGCGGGGCTGTGGTTGTCTCTGTCTGCTTAGTTCGGTGGGTCTTCGCATCCGGTGGCCCATCATCACCGGTCAATTCGAGAGTTTCTGGGGCTGGTGGCCAAGGGTCCAGGTCTTCCAGGGATTCGGGCGGGTTAGATTGTGGCGTTACCACGACTTCTCCCTCAAACACCTGAATCACCGTTTGCCCCTCCTCAGTCACCGCCAGGGTGTAGATGGTCCCCCGCACCCCGGCTACGGTGGTGGTTGAACAGCCATTCAGTGAGCCAGTAACCAACAGGGTGCCTCGATTGAGTTGGGCGCATTGGCCCACCACCAGGCTGGAGTTATGGGCCAGGCGTGCCACCGCCCCCGTATTAAATCGCAGAGAAGCCCGCGCCGACTGGGTTCTCACCCGTTGCTGAAACTGGGCAATGCTGTTCACCTGGGCGGGTTGGTTCTGGATGTAGACCTGGTTGCTGTCTAGAATTTCGGTCACGGTAGCGTTAGACACGCTCTGGGCTAAGCTGGGTGCCCCTGGTAGGAGTGCCAAAACAACGCCGCTGACTAGGGTACGACCCAGAAAACCGATAAAACCTTGATGGCGGCGAGCAGTTCGTTGTGATCTGGGGGTCTGGTCCAGAAGGGGAGTGAGGCCGGTCATGGCAGAGGTATCCAATCGTCTTAGACTGACTCCATGGCCGTGTCCCCCCTTTCAGGATAAATCCCAGAAACTTTACAGGCTCCTGCCGTTCCCTTCCCCTGGCTGAACCGTCCGGCCCGATCTGCCCACCCCTAGACCTACCCTGGCTTGGCTACGGGTAAAACCGGTTCAGGACGCTTCAAGCGGCGTAAGGCCCGCGCAGTTGTTTCCAGATCTCCTCGATCATGGCTTCCCACTGGTGACTTTCTAGGTCGAGGGGGCTCAGTACAGTCAGACATTGGTAGGCCAATTTATCCGTTAAGATTCGCGCCAACTTGTCTGGTTCTAGTCCGTTGGGTAGGTAAAAATCGTAGTCGGCCCAAAAGACCAACTCGTAGTCGTAAAACCCGTTTGGGTTCAAAAAGTGGCTGGCTTTCAGCACTTGTAACCGGTGGGTTTTGATGGATCTACCCTGTTTGCGAAGTTTTTGCCGCTCGCTGACCTCGGCTCGAGCCCGAGGCCCATCGGAGCCCGGTAAGGGGCCTAGAAAGTCCAGGTAAATATGAATATCCTGCAGAGGCGCTTTAGCCACCATGCGGGTGGAATTCAAATCCAACCGCTTTTGCCCGTAGATCCAACTGCGCACCGCCCGGGGCGTATCTCGCCCTTCTACCAGGGCAATGACCCCATAGTCGCCCTCAATCTTTTGCATGGATTGAAAGGGTTTGTACTGGTCTGCCTGGGGGTCCGCCTGCCACCAGAGTAAGCGGCGAATAAAGCCAAGGATATCTTCGAGAATGCGATCGAAAATCATGGGATGAGATTATTGATAGGGCTAGGACTGACATTACGGAGGCATAACAACCCACACACCCTGATCTGGGACCTAGGCCGGGTTCACCCGACCCTAGCCCGGTGCCCTAGAGTGCCCTTGGGGCTAGGTTTGCCTCCTAGGAATTGGTTAGGATTCATCTATTCCTTAAATGCCCATGGGTCTTCCGTAATGATTCTTGAAAACTCCTGGTTGATTGGCGGTCTATCCCGGTTGCGTGGGCTGGTCTTGATTGGGCTCGTTAGTTTGCTGACAGCCTGTAACCTGCCCGTATTAGCAATCAGCCCGGCCTACCAATTCACTCCCCCCAGTCAGGATGGCATTGGCAAGGTTTACCTGGGGCGTGAAATTGCCCGCACCATGGGCTACGAAGGTGCAGCCTGGCTAGATCGCCCGAGCCGATCGCTCCAGGAACGTCCCCAGGTGCTCCTAGAGAAACTAGCCCTGCGGCCCACCGATGTGGTGGCCGATATCGGTGCTGGCACTGGCTATTTTGCCTGCCCTATGGCGGCCCTGGTGCCTGAAGGACGAGTGCTTGCGGTGGATGTGCAGCCAGAAATGGTGGCCCTGATGCAGCAGCGAATAGACGAACAGCACCTAGCTAATCTCCAACCCATTTTGGGGCAAGTGGATTCCCCCAACCTGCCGGTCCAGTCCATTGACCTGGCCCTGATGGTGGATGCCTACCACGAGTTTGAGTACCCCCAGGAAATGATGCAGGGCATTGTACAGGCCCTCAAACCCGGGGGTCGGGTGGTGCTAGCGGAGTACCGGGCAGAGAACCCCCTGGTGATGATTAAACGTCTCCACAAAATGAGCGAAGCCCAGGTCAAGCGCGAAATGGCGGTGGTAGGGCTAACCTGGCTAAAAACCGAGTCTGGCTTACCCCAGCAGCATCTGCTGTTTTTTCAAAAGCCCGCCTGAACCACAAGGTGAGAGAATAGGGAGTGATTACGACCGAAGGATTGCGACCCATGCTAAAGCGTCTGGCCACGGTGCTTCTACTTCTGTTTGCGATCGCCCTACAGAGTTGTGGGGGGGGCGGTAGTGGCCTGCTCAGTTATGTCGACCCCTACGATAGTTACGAGTTTAAGTATCCCAATGGCTGGGTAGAAGTTCAGGTACCGGGGGCGGCGGATGTGGTGTTCCACGACATCATCAACGAAACCGAAAACGTTAGCGTGGTGATCAGTGATGTGCCAGAGGGCAGGCGGCTGGAAGACCTGGGGAGCCCGACTGAAGTAGGCTACAAACTTTCCAAGAGCTTTAATGCCATTTCCGGGGATGACAGCAACGTAGAATTGGTCAGTGCCCAGCGCATCGATATTGCCGACGGCAAGACCTACTACATCCTGGAATACGTGGCTGAGCTACCCTCAGGGACCCGCCACAACCTGGCCAGTGCCATTGTGCGTCGTGGTCAACTGTATACCTTCAATGCCTCTACCCCCGAAGACCGCTGGGAAAAAGTTAAGGATTTGATGAAGCAGTCCGTGGCCTCCTTCAAAGTCTCCTAGTTAGAGACTTTGTTAGGGATAGTGCCCATGACCGCTACCCCAGATTAACGCAATCCCCTGACTGGCCTGTGGTGATGGTTGCCTCTTCTCGACCTCAGTTTGTCTTGGCCTCGGCTTCTAAGGCCCGGCGCCTGCTGTTGCTTGGGGCTGGTATTCATCCCTTGGTTTGCCCCAGCCACTTTGACGAATCGCGGGTTGAGGAAACCACACCATCCGAGTACGTCACGACCCTGGCCCAATATAAGGCGGCGGCTGTCGCGCCTCAGTTTACCCATGCTCTCGTTCTGGGGTGCGATTCGGTCTTGGCTTTCGAGGGGCAGATCTTCGGCAAGCCAGCACATCAGGATGAGGCGATCGAGCGCTGGCAACGGATGCGAGGCCGGGTGGGGGAGCTCTATACGGGCCATGCGTTGATTACCCCTACGGGGGTGACCTTGGCTCGCTGTGCGATCACCCGGGTTTTCTTTGCCGATATCGATGACGATACCCTGGCGGCCTACGTCGCCTCTGGGGAACCGCTGGCCTGTGCCGGCGCCTTTGCCATCGATGGCAAGGGCGGCTTATTTGTAGAAAAGCTAGAAGGCTGCCATAGCAATGTGATTGGCCTCAGCCTACCGCTGCTGCGCACCATGCTAGAAGAGTTGGGCTACCGGGTGATGGATTTTTGGTAGCCACCCATGCTTTGCCCCATGGCCCAGGTCCAGCTACCTGCCTGATCACCCTAGAACCCTCGTGGAGCAATCCTGGATCAAGGGTAGACCCATCACAAATACTCCCACTGGCTGTAAACCGCCGCCTGCCCGCCATAGACCCCCTGTTCATCTACCAGGTTCCAGACGGTCACATCATTGATGCGAAATCGACGTCCCGACTTGGCGATGCGGATGCCGGAGTAATGGCGCATGAAGCCCCGGTTAGCTACGGCAGCCAATAACCTGGCCCGCTCGGCCTGGTTGGGGGGTTCTGCCGACAGCCGCGAGGGCAACACCGTCAACTCCGACCAGGGCATTTCAAACAGCGCCTGGGCTACCCGATTGCCGTAGTTAAACAGGGGGTCAGCTTCTGGGCCGTGGGAGACCACCACGTAGGGAGCCTGGTAAATAGTTCTGGCGGCTGCCACCGGGTCCAGGGTCGGGTCAATGAGATCTTCCCCCAGCAAAGTACGGAAACTCTGGCGGAGTCGGTGAATGTGGCTAGCTAGGTAGTCATTGTCAGGGCCAGGTTCAGGCCAGGCAGCCATGATGGGGATTCCACTCGCAGCTTCCCCAGCCTATCATTGGCCTACCGCCCCAGGTTCAACCGATCTGCCAACCAACCGGCCAACGGGGCTAGGTCCACCAGCACCCAGGCCACCAGAGAGTGACCAAACTAGGGTACAGAGGTTTCTGCGGGCATGCGGCCTGAGCCCGCTTAAACTACGACGGCCTTAAACAACTGGGGCCGGCCCGGGCGGGGGTGTTCATTAACCTGGTGCCGGTGTTCGCCATCGCCCTGGCGGCTTTGCTCCTCCGTGAAAGTCCTACCTCGTCGCGGCTGGCGAGGGGTACTCTAGGGGTGATCGGCGTAATCCTCACTAACCGGTAGCCACCTATGCTTCTGAACCCTAAGCACCGGAATTCTCAACGGATCATCGACCGAGATGGCGGATATCCCCAGGTCGTGCGCCTGGGAGAGTTGCCATCACCCTGGCAGGATCTTTACCACCGGTTGCTCACCCTATCCTGGCCAGGATTTATCGCGCTGTTGGCGCTGGCCTACCTGGCTATCAATGCTCTCTTTGCCCTGGCCTACCTGGCCCGGGATGGGGCGATCGCCAACGCCCGACCCGGCTCCTTTCTAGATGCTCTATATTTCAGCGTGCAAACCATGGCCTCCATTGGTTACGGAGCCATGTATCCTCAAACCCACTACGCCAACTGGTTAGTCATTCTAGAGGCCTTCATTGGCTTAATGCTTTTGGCCATGGCCACGGGCCTTTGCTTTGCTCGGTTCTCTCTGCCCACCGCCCGGATTATCTTCAGTCACTATGCCCTAGTAGCCCCCTGGAACAACCAGCCCACGCTGATGTTTCGTACCGCTAACCGACGGCGGAACCGGATCCTGGAGGCCCGCCTTTGGGTCACCCTGGTGCGCGATGAAATCACCGCCGAAGGAGAATTTTTTCGCCGCTTCTACGATCTACCCATGGTGAGGGCCCAAACGCCGTTGTTTGCCCTCAGTTGGACAGCCATGCACCCCATTGATGAACACAGCCCTCTCTATGGGGAAACGCCTGCCTCCCTGGCAGCTACCCATGCCGAAATCATCGTGATCCTAACCGGCCTGGATGAAACTCTCTCCCAAACCATCCATGCTCGTCATTCCTTTGTCGCCGACGAAATTCTTTGGGGCTACCAATTTCTAGATATTCTGGGCCAAACCTCCGATGGGCGACGGTCCATTGACTTCCGCAATTTCCATCGGGTCAAGTCGGTTTCTGGGGAATGACCCCACCCTCCAAGGCAGAAGGGCGGAAAGGTCACCTTCCCGCCCTCCCCTTGTTGCCTACTCCGACAGGAGCAAGGGCTTAGTACCGATAGGTGTTGGCCCCGGGCTTATGGACAATGAAGCTGAGAATTTGACACTGCTTGACGTTGTCAAAACCGACCACGCGAATATAGCAGTTCGAGTACTCAGACCGGCAAGCCTGCACTTCACTCAGCACATCCTGGGTAGAGGTGGCGTTGAATAGCGGCAGTTTCCACATGGTCCAGTAGTAAACCTCAGGGTCAGAGGTTTCATTAAACTCAATGGCGGGGATGTAACCCATTTTCAGAATGTAGGCAATTTGTCGCTCAATTTGAGCATCGGTTAGCGGGGGCAGGTAGGAAAGAGTTTCAAAACGACGCTCTTTAGGCAGTGTTTTCATAGTTCCTCGTTGGGTGAAATCATCAAGTCGGTTAGCACCGATCGCAAGAAAATCAACAGACAGTGGAAAACGAACCAAGCATGGAAACCTGCCACCTTACTCCAGGGGGGCATCGGCATCTGTCATCGGCTCTTGAATCCGTTCGGCCTCAACCAGAGGAGCGGCCTCAGAATCGGCCTCCCCGAGTTGGGTAGCACGCTCTAGGTATCGGCGACGATGATCCATATTGGCCTGCTGAATACCGGTTAGGACCATCTCGGGCAGAAATTCTCCGACTTCCTCAGCGATATGTTGGCGGACGGTCATAATTCGCACAGCTAGGTCGCCTCGCTCTGCCATCAGCGCAGTCAGATAGGCTTCCCCATCCTGTAGCGCCTCTTTGGTGGAAAAGGCGTTAAGCCAATAGGCCTGGGGTGGATCGGTTTCTCGCAGCTGGTTCAAGACAGTCTTGACCGCCTGAAACGTCAGATAGCTGATCAACACCGATGCCGTATCCTTGGCTATGCGCTTGAGATCCATCCGTGCTTTCCGCTGTGGGCTCTGTTAAGGGGGTCAAACCTGGCCTGGTTAGACCATTGGACCCGATTGAAGCCGGAATTCGCCAGATATGCGGTAGCGGTTTTAGCTTGCTCTTGGGCTTGGTCTGCCCCAGATGTCAAACCATCGCCGTACCGCCCTCGGCAGGGGAAAGTCTCTAGAATTAGGACTCCCCCGCCGGGCAGAAAGCCTAGAGCTTGTCCATGGTTTCGAACTCGAACTTGATTTCCTTCCACAGTTCACAGGCCGCGGCCAGTTCTGGGGACCACTTGGCGGCTTCCCGAATGATGTCGCCACCTTCGCGGGCCAGGTCACGGCCTTCGTTACGGGCTTGAACGCAAGCTTCCAGGGCCACCCGGTTAGCGGTAGCACCGGGGGCGTTACCCCAGGGGTGGCCCAGGGTGCCGCCACCGAACTGCAGCACGGAGTCATCACCGAAGATTTCCACCAGAGCCGGCATGTGCCACACGTGGATACCCCCAGAGGCCACGGCAAACACCCCACCCATGGAAGCCCAGTCTTGGGTGAAGTAGATGCCGCGGGACTTGTCTTGCTCGATGTAATTTTCCCGCAGCAGGTCAATGAACCCCAGGGTGCTGGCCCGGTCGCCCTCCAGTTTACCGACCACCGTGCCGGTGTGGATGTGATCCCCACCGGACATGCGTAGACACTTGGCTAATACCCGGAAGTGCATACCATGATTGCGTTGCCGGTCGATAACGGCGTGCATGGCGCGGTGAATGTGGAGCAAGAGCCCATTGTCACGGCACCACTTGGCCAGGGTCGTGTTGGCGGTAAAGCCAGCGGTGAGGAAGTCATGCATGATGATGGGCATATTCAGTTCCTTAGCAAACTGAGCCCGCTTCAACATTTCTTCGCAGGTGGCCGCGGTGACATTCAGGTAGTGCCCCTTGATCTCGCCGGTTTCTGCCTGGGATTTATGAATCGCATCGGCGACAAACAGGAAGCGATCGCGCCAGCGTTGGAAGGGCTGGGAGTTAATGTTTTCGTCGTCCTTGGTGAAGTCCAAACCACCGCGCAGACATTCGTACACAGCCCGGCCGTAGTTCTTCGCCGACAGACCCAGCTTGGGCTTGATGGTGCAACCTAGCAGCGGACGGCCGTACTTGTTCAGCTTGTCCCGCTCTACCTGAATCCCGTGGGGCGGACCTTGGAAGGTCTTCAGATAGGCTACGGGAATGCGCAGGTCTTCCAGACGCAGGGCCCGCAGTGCCTTAAACCCAAACACGTTGCCCACAATGGAGGTCAACATGTTAGTGACCGAACCTTCCTCGAACAGGTCCAGGGGGTAGGCGACATAGGCGATGTACTGATTATCTTCGCCGGGTACGGGCTCAATGTCGTAGCAGCGCCCCTTATAGCGATCCAAATCGGTGAGTAGGTCCGTCCACACGGTGGTCCAGGTACCGGTGGAAGATTCCGCTGCCACAGCCGCCCCAGCTTCTTCGGGGGGTACCCCGGGCTGAGGACTCATCCGGAAAGCCGCCAGAATATCCGTATCTTTGGGGGTGTAATCAGGGGTGTAATAGGTCAGCTTATAGTCCTTAACCCCGGCGCTATAGCCCGCTTTTGACTGAGTCGTTGTCTGAGAGTAAGACATATCTCCCTTCCTGTGAATCTAAGAAATCCCTGGTGTGAACCCCTGATGTCAAGCCGCAAACAATTAAGGCCCCTTTGCAAAAAGGGAACCTAGGATCAGCTTGAGCATCCGTTAGATGTTCACAACTTTGAGATGAAAGCAACCGCAGGCAACTCTCGAAACAGTTGCCCTGCAAGCGATTTAGGTATTTTTGATTACCTTATCCTCTAGCATACTACCAGCCTTTGGATAAGATTAATTTTGGAAGATCTGTATACATTCATAACTAAAAGTTATGAGTTAACGTAAATCTAGATGTGGGTTTCTCAAGTTCTCTAAAGCCACACCGGTTGGGGTTCTGCTGGAGTCTTGGAGCTATGGGCCTAGCCGGCGGCGATACCTGGGTCTGGCCCAGCAGCGGTAGATTGGTAAAAACCGACTAGGCACCCCTATGCCCATTGTGCTGCCGCTCTTTGCAAAGGCTTTTCTAACCTTGTTTGTGGTGATTGACCCGGTGGGTTTGGCCCCTTTGTACCTGGCCCTGGTGCAACACCGATCCGATACTGAGCAAATTCAAATTGCCACCCGAGCGGTGGTAGTATCTGCCCTGATTCTTCTGGTCTTCGGGGTCAGCGGTGCCTATGTGCTCTATTACCTGGGCATTAGCCTGCAGGCCTTTCAAATTGCCGCCGGGGTTCTGCTATTTAAGATCGCCCTGGATATGATCTTTGTCCAGCAGCAGCGTGAGACCCCGGCCGAGGCCCAGGAGGCAGAAATCAGACAGGACGTCAGCATTTTTCCCCTGGCCATTCCCCTGATTGCGGGGCCAGGTAGTCTGGCTAGCATTTTGGTGCTGGCGCGGGAGTCTACCAACTACTACCTGGGTTTAAGCGTGGTGTTAGCCGCCGCCGGGGTGGTCGTCTTACTGTGCTATGGGTTTCTGCTGCTGTCTCGCTTCCTGGCCCAGGCCCTGGGCCAGATCGGCATCAACGTCGTCACCCGGGTTCTGGGGGTGCTGCTGGCGGCCCTGGCCGTGCAATACATGTTAGATGGCCTGCTCAGTTTGCTGCAATTACCCCCCGCCCAGGCCTTTGGCCCAGAAACGCCATTACCGCCCTCCTAGCAGGGCCAGGTTGGAGAATTGAAACTCCTCCCGGTCGGGTTTGCCTGCCTCGGTCGTTTCAATGGTGCGGTGGCTGAGCAGGTAGTATCCGCCTACGGGTTCGTAGCGATCTTCAAAGGTACTGAGGCCTCCCCGCTGCTCGCCGGTTTTGGGGTCGTGGTAAACCGAGTCGTACTGGTGAGCCAGGTAGCCAGCCCCGGTATCCTGGCTACTGTAGGTGTGAATTGTCACGACTACGCCATGAATATGGCGATGTACCAGGGTCACTTCGTTTTGGTGGACATGGTAGCGATCGCCTGCGGCTTTGCCACCCACCAAAATCTCCACCCCGCCGTCGGGTAGGGTTTTGCCGTAGCTAAAGGTATTTTGGCCGTGGGTATCTTCAAACCGGCGCCGAACTCGGTGGATGGCTACCTCAAACAACTGGTTATGGATGGCCTTTTGGGCCGCCTCGTCGGCGACCCCGGTGACCTCTGGCTTGAGATCGGCGCTGACCTTCACCTGACCGGTGTAGGTTTGGCCTTGGTGACTGTAGGTGACATCGGCGGTATAGCCTGGAAAACCCTGGTCCCAGGTGTAGCGGTTTTCATAGGCGGCCCGAAACAACTGCTGGGCGGAAATTTGAGTACCAACCATAACAAAGTTCTCAGGATGAAGGTCTGCGGTTAAAAGAAGAGGCTATCCCCTTAGGGCAACCTGTTCTAGCATAGCGGCTTCAGCTGGGAAGACCTTAGTTCATCCAGGGCGGGGTTAACGGGGTGAGTAGGTGAGGGAGCGCCATACGAATCGGGGCAGGGCCAACATTCGCCGCCAACGCCAGGGCTCCTGATAGAGGCGGTAGAGCCACTCTAGGTGGTGGCTGGCCATCCACTCGGGGGCACGAGATTTAACCCCGGCCCAAATATCAAAGCTGCCCCCTACCCCAATCCAAATACTGCCAGGGCAGAGGTGGCGGTGGTCCCGAATCCACAACTCCTGGCGGGGAACCCCTAGGCCCACCAGAATCACACTAGGGTGTAAAGTGGCCAACTGATTGAGAAAAGCGGGTTCGTCCTGGGGATTGACATAGCCGTGTTGGGTTCCCACAATCCTGATACCCGGCAACTGGCGTTGCCAGTACCGAGCGGCATGGGCGGTTACGCCGGGGGCACCGCCATAGAAAAAAACGGTTTCTCGGCTCGAAAGCCGCTTCAAGACATTGGCGGCTAGCTCAATGCCAGGGGTGCGTTGAATGCGTCGCCCCTGGGTACGAAAATAGAGCACCACCCCGGCGCCATCGGGAATCACCAAATCTGCGCCCAAAATGACCTGCCGCAGGGCAGGATGGTGATCCGCCTGCATGGCCATCTCTGCATTCAGGGTAACGACGTGGGTACCCCGCCCCTGGCGGTATTCTGCCAGTAGCCAATCCGCATAGTTGGGCCGCCAATGAACCGGCAACCCCATCACCTTAAGGATGCTGACCGGATCAGTTCGATCTGCTAGCACAAGTCCTGCCCTCCTGTAACCCAGCCTGGCTGGGGTTAGCCCTAGCCGCCCTCCCTAACCCGGCAAGCAGGTCAGGTGGCTCTAACCATAGAGACCATACCCCGGAACCGACAACTTTTGTAACATTTCTCAACCCATTCTGCAAAGCTGTGGTTTTGGGGTTCCCCTGCGGAGAGCCTAGGCCGGTGGGGGGAGGCTTCAGGTTTGCTCCAGGGCCTTGAGGACGGCGGTCACATCCAGGGAAAGGTACTTGCCCAAACGGAGAATTTCGCCAATTTGAGCCCGGATCTCTGGGGCAAGGGGGTTGCCGCTCTGGACAGCCTGCTTCAGCAGGTCAAACACCTGGTGATGGAGGTGTTGATAATACAGTTCTTGGGGACGCTCTAGGGAAAGCCCCAAGCCCAGGCGCTCGCCCAGTCCGATCAGACGGCCCAACCAGGCGACCTCGTCGGCTAGGGAGTGACTCGGTTCCTGATGCAGCAATTGCCACACCGATCGGCCAATTAAGCGCTCTAGCATGGTCTTGGCCTCCGGTAGGGAGAGGGAGGCCTGGAAGTAACTGGCTTCCGTGGCGATCGCCTCTAATTCATTCAGGTAATCTTCCCCCTGGCCTAGGGGGCTGGTGTCGGAATCGCTGGTTTCCCGTTCCAGGGATCGGAGCACCTCCAGGGTTCGCTGGCTGAGGGCCAGATCGGCAGCCACCTGAAGTTCCCGGGGGGCGGGCAAGCCATCCCGGTGGAAGGCCCGCAGCACCCCGTAGTTATCCCGGTAAACTTGAGCATACAGTTGATCCAAGCGCAGTAGGGTTTCCTGGGACAGCAGCCGCATCATGCGATGGCGTTCTTCGGCGAACAGGTCCTGGAGGTTGTAGCTACGGGTGCCAAAGGTGCGGTTCATGGCCAGAATAGTCTGGGCCGCACTGGCCTGCCCCAGGCAATCGAATAGGTCGCCCTTGGCCTGGGTATAGGCCAACCGAGAATTAAAGCTGCGGATGCAGCAGTGGAAGTCCCACCCCCCCAGGTGCACCACGGCAAAGGCCAGACTGAGGCTTTCGCGGGTAATCGTAGAGGTAATTTCCACCTGCCCTACCGCCAAAGACATGGGCCCCAGCCGCTGGCGACGATAGTCCTGCTGCTCCACGGTGTAACAATAAACCGTTTGCTGTCGGCGATAGTCGGTAAACAGGGATCCCATGGCGTAGTGGGCCACCACCTGCTCTAGGGAAATGCGGGAGGGCTTAACCAGATCTCGGTAGACTCCTGCCCCGTCGGTAAAGGTGTTCACGTTGCTGGGGGCCAGGGCCAGTCGGTCCACAAAGTCCGGCTCTAGGTCAAGGCCCGCCACTTCCCCGGCCAACTCAATGGCCCGGGCGGCATAGCGGAGAATTTGGGTGCCTTCGGGTCGGGAAATTTCCTCAAAGAACCAGCCGCAACTGGTGTACATGAGCAGGGCGTGGCGCTGCATTTCCAGCAGTTGCAGGGCCTCAACCCGTTCACTGGGAGAGAGTTCCCGGCTCTGGTGGGCGGCCCAAAAGGCATGGAGGTTATCCTCGCTGCGATCGCCGATGACGGCAATGTAGCTATCCCGCGCAGCCCAGGGATCACGGAGCAGCGCAGATCCCTGCTGCTCAAATACGGCCCCAAGTTGATCCCGCAACCAATCAAGGGCCTGCCGCAGGGGACGGCGCCAGCCCTGATGCCAGCCGCCACCGCCGCCACAGCCGCAGTCGTCCTGCCAGCGATCCACCCCGTGGGAGCAACTCCAGGCGGTCACCGGTTTCAGTTCTGCTTCCCAGGTGGGCGGGTGGGTGGCCAGGTAATGGGCGTAGTTCGTCACCGTCCAGCCCTGGCGAGGAAACTCCTCGGTCACGGCGTAGGCCAGGGTTTTTTCGGCCCCACCCCGGTGGTGGCCAAAGGTTTCTCCATCGGTGGCCACGGAGATGAGCTGAAAGGGGCGATGATCCCCATGGATCGCCTGACCGATTCGCCCGGCCAGGTGGGCAGAAGCGCTCAGCACATCACTGAAGCCCATATCACGGGAGATGGGGCCGTCGTAGAAGAACAGGTCAATGGAGCGGCTGGGATCGGGAGTGCCATCGGGGTGCTTGAGAAAACAGCGATAGGGCCGCGTCGGATCGATTTGGCCACCGCCTACTTCATGCCAGGCTTCCCGCTGGCCGTTTTGACTGACCAGGGGACGACAGCGCTGCACCTGGGAGGGAGCCAACACCGTAAACTTGATCCCTTCTTCCACCAACACCGCCAGGGTCGGGTAGTCCACCGCAGTTTCCGCCAGCCAGATACCTTCGGGATCGCGACCAAACCGGCGGCGAAAGTCGGCGATGCCCCAACGCACCTGGGTGACTTTATCCCGCGGGTTGGCCAAGGGCAAAATCATGTGGTTGTAGACCTGGGCCATGGCATTGCCATGACCATTGAGGCGGGCGCAACTGTTGCGATCGGCTTCTAGAATGCGCTGGTAGGTTTCTAGGTCGTAGCGCTCCATCCAGCTCAGCAGGGTAGGGCCGATATTAAAGCTGATGTACTCGAAGGTGTTGACAATGCGAATAACTTCGCCGCGATCGTTGAGGATGCGGGCGTAGGCGTTGGGCCGATAGCACTCGTGGTGAATGCGTTCGTTCCAGTTGTGGTAAGGGGCCGCACTGGGCTGCTTCTCAATGGCATCCAGGTAGGGATTTTCGCGGGGAGGCTGATAGAAATGCCCATGCACGCAGACAAAGATCCCGGTGCTGACAGCGGGGATCAGGCCTGGGGTGGAAACCGTTGTTGCCGAAGTCGACTGAAGCACTGAATGCCTTAGGGAATCAGCCATAGGGGTAGGGAATATGGAGAAATAGAAAAAGCTCTAGGAGGGGCATGGGCGGCCTTCGTCGGAGAAAACGCCTCAACCGAGGTGGCCCTTGACCTATCTGACCAACCTCTGCACCATAACCGAGGAGAGTCAAATTTACCCCTAATGTTAACGCCCTCTTTAGGAAATCGCTAACCTCCTTCATGGGCCTTGAGGATTAGACAAAAAAATTAATCGGGGGCTTGAACCGGTCCAGCAGAGTCCTTACCGATTGCAGGTCAGTAGCTATTTCTATTACTTTCTGGGAAAATTTAACAGCTTTTGGAGCTCGCCGTTGTTTATCCGCATCCATGCTCGACCAGTCTTGGCTGGTCGCCTGCCCCGTAATCGGGCCAAGCGGCTAGGGACTCTTCTCCTGCTTGTCCTATGCCTGTCTTGCCTGTGGAGTAATGTGGTTTGGCCGAGGCGCTATGTCGTCCCTGGGCTGTTTGGCCAAGCCGTTTTTTCGGTGCAGACCACCGCACCCCTGGTGGCCCTGACCTTTGACGATGGCCCTAACCCCTTGTATACCCCTCAAATCTTGGACATTTTGGCCGCCCACGGTGTTAAGGCCACCTTCTTTATGGTGGGCCAGGCCATGGCATCCTACCCTGAAGTCGCTGCTCAGGTGATTCGGCAGGGCCATGAAGTGGGCAATCACAGCTGGAGTCACCACAGCCTCAATCGTCTAGGGCCGGCGGCCATTCGCCGAGAAATTACCACTACCGATGTGCTGATC
>DVEE01000587.1 GCA_015295885.1 Leptolyngbyaceae cyanobacterium M65_K2018_010 | reverse complement strand
GTTTCCCACTCCCCCACTACCCCCTCTTGCCCCCCAATCCACCGCCACAAAGCCGCGATCGCCCGGGTCACCGCCTCCAAGCCCGTCCGCCTGGCGGTAGAAGCGGGCCTCTTTCCGCCCGGCACCACCTACTTCGACTACGGCTGCGGCCACGGGGCCGATATGGAGTACATCCACCGCCTGGGTCTCACTAGCTCTGGCTGGGATCCTCACTTTCGCCCCGATATTCCCCATACCCCCGCCGATGTGGTGAATCTGGGCTATGTGATCAACGTCATCGAAAACACCGCCGAACGGCGAGAAGCCTTAATCAACGCCTGGGAGCTGGCTCAAAAGGTGCTGATTGTCGCGGCCCAAGTGTTGATTGACGACCGGGTGCAGGGGGTGATTGCCTACGGGGATGGCATCATCACCAGCCGCAACACCTTCCAAAAGTACTACGAGCAGGAAGAGCTGAAAGCCTACATCGACCAGGTGCTCGGGGTAGACGCCATCCCCATCGCCCTGGGCATTTACTTGGTGTTTCGGGATGAAGCCCAGGCCGAAGCCTTTCGCGCCTCTCGGTTTCGCTCTCGGGCTACGGCCCCCCGCATTCGCCTTAAGGTCAGCAAGTTCGAGGAATACCGCGATCGCCTACAACCCCTGATGGACTTCTACACCGATCGTGGTCGCCTGCCCACCGTGGACGAACTGGGCATCGATACCCTGGTGCCCCTGCAAGCAACCTTCGGCAGCATCAAGCGGGCCTTCAACCTAGTCCTCCAGGCGACGGATGCCCGGGAATGGGATGCGATCGCCGACAAGCGCCGCAATGACCTGCTGGTCTACCTGGCCCTTAGCCACTTTGGCAAACGCCCCAGGTTCAAAGACCTCTCCCCCCCGCTTCAGCAGGATATCAAAGCCCTGTTTGGCAGCTACCCGCAAGCTTGCACCGCCGCCGACCTGATGCTCATGAGTCTAGGTCGCATGGAACTCGTTGCAGAGCGTTGCCGGCAGAGTGGGATCGGGCAGCAGCGCCCCAACTCTCTCTGGGTACATGTGTCAGCCCTCGACCAGCTCGACCCCCTGCTGCGCCTCTACGAAGGCTGTGCCTCTCGCACCCTGGGCCGTCCCGAAGAAGCGACGGTGATCAAGTTCCACCTTCAAAAGCCCCAGATCACCTACCTGGAGTTTCCCCACTTCGACAAAGACCCGCATCCAGCTTTGAAAACCAGCATGGCCATTGGTCTGCGCGATCTCCAGGTCCGCTACCGCGACTACGACGGCGACAATTCGCCCCTGCTGCACCAAAAAGACCAGGTGGTTTCGCCCGACTATCCCCACTACGCCAAGTTTGCCAAACTAAGCCAACACGAGCAACGGTGGGGGTTGCTGGGGGATGTCAAGGCCATTTTTGACCGGCGCGGCTGGGAGCAATGCCTGCGAGAGCATGGGGCTGAGCTCCGGGGGCATCGGTTGGTGCGGCGCCGGTCATCCCCATGCATAAACGCCCCAGGCCCTACCGCTGAGTAGGCTAAGAACAATGCCAATGGCTTCCCTGCACCGAGGCAACCCCATCGCCACGCCTCTCTCGCCTGCGCCCTCCCTACGGACTGACACCTGGGTCACAGCCCCCTGGGAAGCCCTTGTCGCTACGACAGAGCAGCCCCCTACGACGAAGCAGGATGCGTCCTCGCTTCGGATTCACCCCCGGGCAAAATTCACAGTACCATTAACTCAACCATTAACTCAATATCCTGCTGGGAAAGGTTGATCAGCCCATGACTGAACCCCTAGCCCCCATTACCCTA
>DVEE01000108.1 GCA_015295885.1 Leptolyngbyaceae cyanobacterium M65_K2018_010 | reverse complement strand
AGCGATTTTTTGGGCCAAACATGTCGGGAGTGGGAAGATTCAACAAAGGCAGTAGAGGCTATGGGGGTGCGGCGGGTCATCATCCGCACCGGTGTTGTGCTGGATATGGAGGGCGGCGCTTTGCCCAAAATGGTTATGCAGGTACCACTCGTCCCCACCGAGGTAGCCCCTTTTTTGCAACACCGCCGCCGCCATCAACCGACTCAAAAGTACCAGGCCGTAGTGGCGTCGATCCTGAGCCTGGGGGAAGGCTGTTAGAGACTCACTGAGGGTCTGCCAACTGGCCTGAAACCCCTCGTACCCGGCCGCTGTTAGCGGGCTAACCTGCCGATTAAGAAGGCGGGCCAAGGGCAGCGTTCCTGCCCAACCCTCATAGTGAAGTCCCATCAGGCGTTGGGCCCAGGCCCGATCTCCCTGACCCCGGATGACAACTCGACGATGCCAGATCGGTGACTCCGTGGTTTCTCCAGACCAACACCAGAGACTGCGAGTGGCATCAGCGGAGAGGCCAATCAGCAGCCAATCCCGTCCTGGTTCTTCCCCCCTCAGCCCTAGCTGGCAGAGGCTCTGGAACGACCCATCGGCCCAGCGGTCGGGGCCTAAAACGCGGATGACCGCCCCGCCCCGGTGGGCCTGCCACAGGGCAGGGCCTTCTGCCTGAACTGGCATTCTCTGCCAACCCAGATCCTCCACGAATAGGGGCTCGAACTCAAATCGGGCCAGACGTTGCTGAATCTGTTGAACGGTCAGCCCCATAGATACCTAGGATGCGGACCTTTGATAGGCGGCTACCGCATAGTCCCGAAACCGATTCAGGTCCGACTGCAGGGTGGATTCTACCAAGCGGCCTAAAAACAGGTTATCCATCCACTTGATCAAGGCGGGCACCGCATAGGAAACCGTCAGTTTCACGGTGGATTTACCATTCTTGTGATCGTAGAAGCGAATGGCACCTCGATTGGGCAGTCCGTCGATCGCTTCCCATTGAATGATTTGATGGGTCACCAGGTTAGTAATCTTGGAATGCCAGGTGAACTCCAATCCTCGCGAAGCCAACTTCCACTCGGAGATGTCCGGGTTATCTTCCCGAATATGCACCGAGTCAATCCACTTCATCCAGCGGGGCATTTGCTCCAGGTCAGACCAAAGTTCCCATGAGGTTTCCACCGGAACATCCACATCCACCACTACGCTGTGGTCAAGCCATTCGCTCATGGGTTCGTCCTCGACATCAATCCGCTTCTATTCAGAATACTAGGGTTCCCTGGAAAATTCTGCCAAGACCTGGCACCCCCACCGGAGGAGAGCGCTCAACCACCGGGTCCCAGGCGACATGGGCTGAATGATTGGGCGCTACCGCTTCCCAGCCACAGTGAAGGTAATCAGAAGACTAGGAGTAGAGCTTCTTCACGGTGACCTGCGCATAAATCTCAACCATCCCTTCAAAGGCGGGCCATCCACCGCTGCCCCAGGGCCAACAGCCAGGGGCGATAGGGTTTCAGCCCCTGGTAGCCATACACCCCCAGAAGCACCACCAAGCAAAGGTTAGCTAGGCCGTGGTAGGTGGTGATGATAGCCCCAGGAGTCCAGCCGTGGAGATCGACCAAAAGGTTCATATCGCCTTGGCTGGGCTCCCCCCACAAACTGCCAAAGGGAATTGAGGCTTGCCCAGCACGAATCCGCTGCCAGAGCCAAAACTGCCCCCAGAAGGTAAAGGCCGCTGCCAGTCCCACCGGATAGCGGTAAACCTCCCAACGCCAGGCCGGGGGTAGGGGAAAAAAGAAACTCACCATCAGCAGGGTGCTGAGATAGAGTTCACCGCCGACGCCGCCAAAGGCGAATAGCATGGCAAAGGTATCCGGCGAAAGCAACCAGGTCATGCCAAACTGCAGCACTCCTAGCCCAATCGCCAGCCCCAGGAGCCAACGCTGTCGCTGCCGCCGTCCGGTCCAGTAGAGTAGCCCTAAGAGGGTCAATAGGCCCAGGTACACCAGCAGCGATCGCTGGGGGTTCAGAATGGTCCAGCCAATGGGCAGGGGCAGGGCCTGGCGACCGGCTAACCAGGCCACCGTGGCGTGGCCCAGTTCATGGAAGCAAATTTTGATCCCCTGCAAGAGCCCATTGACTAGGGGAATGGCATTCATGATCAGCCCCAGGGCCAGGAGCATGGCGAAAACCAGACTTTCCCGGTGGTCGGCCCTCCACCGCAGCCCGTTAGGCTGGCCGGCAGGAAAAGCTGGACGGACCCGGGGCCGGCACTGTTGCCACACAACCTGGTTACGGCGATCTAGCCCAGAGTAGACGATGGCCTGAACCGTCCCTAGGCCTGGCTGGCCTGGCTGATGCAGCAGGCGATGGATTTGGGCCGTGGCCTGCTGAGGATTGGTTACCCGCACCATCGGCCATCGGATATGCAGCTCGGTGCCCTGAAGTGACACCTGGGCGGGCAGGCCCCGACGGCGCAGCAGGGCTTGCAACTGAGAGGCCAGATCGGCATCGAGGGGATTCGATGTCGTAGAGGATACCTCGGCTAGGGCCTGAGGCTGGCTCTCTAGGGGATGCCTGTCTCTCCATTCAGAGCCTAACAAGGACAATTCCACCTGCCAACTGTCGCCGGGGATGGTCGTCGATTCAGCCTGAATCTGCAAAATGCCAAGGGAAGCAATCTGCAACCGCTCTACGGCCCGGTGCAGGTAGGCCACCAGAGCCGTCTGGGGCGGCAGGGTTTTAGCCGCCAGTTTTAGGTGGAGGCAGTAGCTGTGGCGTTCAACCCGCAGGGCAATGCCCTGGGGCTGGAGAAACTGGCTTAACCAGGCGGCAATGGCCGTTTCATCCCCATTCTGAGCTTGCTGGAGTAACGAGGGAGTAGCCATGGGTACCCCATACTGGCTGACCTAATATTACCCAGCATGCCCCGGGTCTGGCCTGGGATACCTGAGCGACCTAACCCCCAGCACCCCAGAGCAGCGGTTGAAGGCCGCTGGGCGTCTCAGATGAGCCGATAACCTGGGTTGGGCTGCCATTACAGACCCTCGGACGGCCTAGGATGGCCAACCCTAACTGGGCTTAACCCTTGAACTCGCCTAGGATCGAGGCTCCTCCCTGATGACTTAGGCGGAGACGGATTCGAGCGGGCGAAAGGCTCGCACCTGGTTTAGGGCATTGTAACAGTGGCGGAGTTCATCCATCAGAGCCGTGGCGCTTCGGGTATCGCCCAAGGTGCAGGCCATGGTTAGGTGCTGCTGTAGATGCAGAATCGCCCGATCGTAATCCTGGATGGCCAGACTAGCGGTGGTCAAACGGGTTAAGATGCGCCGGGTGGTGCAGTTATCGACCACAGCATTAGGCTCGCCCTGGTTGAGTTTGAGAAAAGCTTCGTAACACTCTATGGCCTGGGAGTAGTGCCGTAGGCTCTGGTAGGTATTGCCTAAATTTTGCAAGATCTGCAACTGCACCACCGTGTCTTCCAGACCTTGGGCAATCAGTAAACTGGCCTCGTAGAGGGTCGCCGCCTGGCGAGTCAGGCCCTTGGCCCGGTACACCATGGCCAGGTTGTTGAGGGCGCGCATTTCAGCTCGACGATCGCCCATATCCTTGGCAACCTGTAGGCTTTGGTTCATGTATTGCAAGGCTTGTTGGAGATCGCCTAAATGCCGGTAGCTGTTGCCCAGATGCCCCAACACCTGCTGCAGCAAGGACAGATCTGGCAGGGTGTAGGCCAGTTGCAAGCACTGACGACCGTAGTCTGCGGCCCACACATAGTCGGCCAGACGATAGTAAACACTGGCCAAAATCATCAGAACCTTGGCCTGTTGGGGTTGGTCGGCCAATTCCTGGTAGGCCTGGAGAGCCTGCTTCAGGAGGGCAAGGGCAGGGGTAAATTGTCCCTGGCGAAACTGGGCGGTTCCCTGCTGCAGCCATTGGGCGGCTTCAGCGGCCAAGGCTTGACCTTCCGCCGGAGTGAGGCTGGGGGTGGACTGAGGCTGTAGGGAGTTGCGCAGCCGGACGGTTTCTTCCTCTGCCAGGATTAGGGTAGGGCGTGTTGCCGACGAAAGCTGTAGTTCCATAGGGCGATCGCAGCCTTGCTGCAGAGACAACAGTGAAGATCTAAAAGCGGGGCCCGCCACCCGAAGCCTTGACCGCTGGTTCAGGTGGGGAGTGACGTTGACTTCATCCTATTTTCACAATCCGGTCAAGGAACACCGTGCAACTACACATCTGCGGTTTCCCACCCAGGGGTGTTGATTGCGGGAATTACCGGTGAGCTGATTACCATAGAGAAGATCGGGTTACCTAGGGCACTGTCCGTGGCTGATTCTCCCTTTCAGGATGAAACCCTATTGTTTGATCGGGCAGCGCCGGCGGACTCGGCGTTGTCGGTGGTCTTTGCCTTTCCCAATCAGTACAGCGTGGGCATTACCAGCCTGGGCTATCAGGTGGTGTGGGCGACGCTGGCCAGGCGCACCGACCTGATCGTCAGTCGTCTGTTTACCGACTGCCACGAACCGCTGCCCCGCCACCCCGACCTGCTGGGCTTCTCCTTTGCCTGGGAACTCGATTACGTCAATGTATTGACCTTGCTGGAATCGCTACAGATTCCTCGGCGGGCCGCCGACCGGAGCGACGATCATCCCTTGGTCTTTGGCGGTGGACCCGTCTTAACCGCCAATCCTGAGCCCTTCGCCGCCTTTTTTGACGTTATTTTATTGGGGGATGGGGAAACCCTGGTGGAGACCTTTATCGATCACCTGGTCAGCCTCAGGGCCGCTAGCCGCAAGGAAACCCTCCACCACCTGGCCCAGGTGCCGGGGATATACGTACCGGGGCTGTACCAGGTCAGCTATGGGGATCCCACCGGGCCAATTGTGGCGATTGCACCGTTGCAGGCCGACCTACCCCCCACCATTGCCAAGCAAACCTATCGCGGCAACGTTCTGTCTGCTTCCACGGTGGTGACTCCCAAATCCGCCTGGGAAAATATCTATATGGTGGAAGTGGTACGGAGTTGTCCAGAGATGTGTCGGTTCTGCCTAGCCAGCTATCTGACCCTGCCCTTCCGCCCCGCCAGCCTCGAAGCCTCCCTGTTGCCAGCCCTTGAACGGGGCCTGGCGGTCACCGATCGATTAGGGCTCCTGGGAGCCTCGGTCACCCAGCATCCAGAATTCGAGACCCTGCTGGACTACCTGAACCAGCCCCAGTATGACCATGTTCGCCTCAGTCTGGCCTCGGTCCGCACCAACACCGTTAATCCCAAGTTGGCCGAAACCTTGACCCGCCACGGTAGTCGCTCGATTACCATTGCGGTCGAAAGCGGCTCGGAACGGGTCAGGCAAATCGTCAATAAAAAGCTCACCACCGAGGAAATCGAGCAGGCGGCTATCAACGCTAAGGCCGGCGGCCTCAGCGCCCTGAAGCTGTACGGCATGACCGGGGTGCCGGGGGAAAGTCTGGCAGACCTCGAGCAAACTGTGGACATGATGATCCGCCTGAAAAAAGCGGCTCCTGGGTTGCGCCTCACCCTGGGCTGCAGCACCTTTGTCCCCAAAGCCCACACCCCCTTTCAGTGGTTTGGGGTGAATCGAGAAGCGGAACAACGCCTGCGATACCTGAAAAAACACCTGGCTAAAAACGGGGTTGACTTTCGGCCAGAAAGTTACAGTTGGTCTGTAATTCAGGCCTTGATCGCGCGGGGCGATCGCCGCCTCACGCCGCTCCTGGAACAGGTGCGCCACTATGGCGACTCGCTGGGCAGCTACAAACGGGCCTTCAAGGATATGGCCGGGCAATTGCCACCGCTGGAGTACTACGTCCATGATTCCTGGGCCCAAGACCAACCCTTGCCCTGGGATCATCTCCAGGGACCTCTGCCAAAGGCCACTCTGCAGAAACATCTAATCAGTAGCCTGACCTTCACCTAGTACTCGGAGGCAGAAATGACTCACCTCTTTACCCCAGGGCAAACCTTTGGGTGATCTGAAATTCCTTGTCTGCTGTTTGCCTGCTTACTTCTGTCGTTCTGTGCTACCTCCCTGATCGGCTGATTCTAGGCTGCCGGGCTCAGCCATTTGGCTGAATCCTGCCGCAGGATCCGGTTATCTGCCTAGCCTCCCGTAGATGGGAGTAGACCATTAGGGAGTTAGCGCCATGTTTCCTAGCTATAACCAAGCTTCAGCCGCCACCCTGGCCACCCCCACTCAGTCTCTTGATCAGTCACAGCGCCTGTGTAAGCTTTTGGTTAAGGGCAGGTTTATCAGCCTAGAGCAAATGAAGGCGGCTCTGTACGAACACCGTTTGACGGGGCAGCCTGTGGATCACATCCTGAGTCAACGCAATTGGCTGGATGTTCCCACCTTCCACAGGGTTTTGCTGAAGCGGTATCGGCAGAACCTGGCTAATGTTATCGCGGCCATGTCTTTGCCTCTGTAAATGGCCTGGGGGCAACGGGCAGACGGCTTAACCTGGGGACCAGTCCGCCTTTGAGCCATAATGGAGCGAGTATTCGGTAACCCGGCGCCATGTCTGCTCCTGCCCACCAAGCCAGTTCCCTCGGGTGGCAAGGCCACCAGATCCTACAACGATTGGCGGAATGGTGGGAGTACCAGTGGCGGGGGGTGCATTGGCCCAGCCTTGATTGGCCCCGTTGGGCCTGGCTAGACTCCCTGGCTCGGGGGCTATTCTGGCTGTTGGTGGTGACCCTGGCCCTGGGGGGCGTTTGGCAGCTTTATCGGGGTGGGCGGGTCTACTGGCAGCGGCGATCGCGGGTTCCCACCGTGGCTGCAGCCCCTTCAACCGCCGCCGGGGGGCTGCAGCAGTCCCACTATTGGGGGCGCCAAGCCCAGGCTTTGGCCGACCAGGGAGACTACGCGGCCGCCTGCCGGGCGCTCTACCTGGCTGGATTAGCTCGCCTCAACGATACCCAGGCGGTGGCCTACCGGGCCAGTCGGACCGATGGTGAATATCTCGATTGCCTGCTAGCTCAGCCGAGTCGCCCCTACGCAGTGCTGATTCGGACCCACGAGCGCCTCACCTTTGGCCGAGCTCTGGCCACGCCGGCAACCTACCAGCGTTGTCGCCAGGCCTACCGGGAGATTACCCAGTCGTGACTGGGGCAGAGTTCTGGCCTCGTCGCCCGCTGAGGCTAGGTGGCTTGGCCCTAGCCCTGGTCTTGGGCCTTCTAATTTTCGCCGCTCCGGCTACCCCGCCTGGGTCGAGGGGCTCTAGCTGGTACCGGGGTCCGGCGGGCTATAGTGCCTGGTACCAATCTCTCCAGCAGCAGGGCATCCCGATACAACGCTGGCAACGCCCCAGGGCTGATCTGCTGAAGCAACTGGAAGACGCTCAGGCCACCACTGTGACCGGGGTGAAAAATCCCCCGGCTGCCCTAGAAACCTTGCTGGCGGTGCTGCCAG
>DVEE01000453.1 GCA_015295885.1 Leptolyngbyaceae cyanobacterium M65_K2018_010 | reverse complement strand
TCCGAAATTTCCTGATTGGTAAGTCCGGAAGCCACTAACTCAACAATCTGCAACTCCCGATCTGAAAGGCTGCTTTGCCCATGTATCGGAGCTGTTTCATCAGTTGCCATGTTCCACGTTCCCCTGGTCGTTATGTATTTATGCTTACCTCTACTATCACTATAAGTCGTTATCTAGATACTGTAGGTTTTTGAGGGATGGGCGATTCATGAAACTTCAAGCCACCTTGCTGGGCGGGCGGGGATGCCTCATGACCGCAATTCAGGGACTATTCAGCGGTTTCAAGGCAAGGTGCAGTCTAACCCAGTTGAGCCGATCGGTGGTTAGCCTGGGTCTGGTGATCCTGTTCCTAATCAGCCTCCCCCTGATCGGGGTCACCCCCGCTGAGGCGGCCGGGGCTGACTCAGCGGCACCCCAGACCAACCTGGTTGCGCCAGAAGCACCTACCCCACCGTCGAGTTCTCAACCGGATGCCAGCACCGTTCCGTCGGAAACGGTGAGTCGCTTTGTTAGTGCCTATCTGGCGGTGGTCAAACTGATCGAGTCGCGGGAGCAGAGCCTGCAAAGCGCCGAAACCGAAACTGAATCTCGCCAAATGCAACAGGAAATTCAGGCGGAAGCCATTGGCCTGATTCAAGCCCATGATTTAACTCTGCAAGCCTACTGGGAACTGCTAGGTTTGGCCAATAGTGACCCTGAATTTCGGGAGCGGGTGTTGGCCCAAATTGAAGAAGCCAGCCCCTAGCACTTAAAGGCGGCAATAGACCTACGGATCGCGCATCTGGAAAGCCCTAATCTATCAGGAATGTGCCTTCTGCCTGCTTTGTCCCGGCTACACCCTAGGCATGGGCAAAGCCCTACATCCACAGTCACCGACTTAGGCAGGCTCTAGGCCCGTTAAGGCCGGACAAACTCGGACGGGCGTTTCTGCGGGCACATTGGCCAGGGCCTGGGTCATAAAGTCTCGCCATACCGGGGCCGCGTAGGTGCCGCCAGTAGCACCGGCCCGCATGGGCGAGTAATTGTCGTTACCAACCCAAACAGCGGTGGAGAGTTGGGGCACGTAACCAACAAACCACACATCTCGCTGAGAATCGGTCGTACCTGTTTTGCCGGCAGCGGGGCGACCAATTTGCGCCGATTTAGCCGTACCACGGACGATCACCCCCTGCAAGACTTCGGTCAGAGCGGCGGCGGCCCAGGGGTCTAAGACTAATTGGGGGTTGGGGGTATTATCGAGCAGCACATTACCGCTACTGTCGGCCACCTGAACGATAAACGTTGGCGGAGAATGCCATCCATTATTGGCAAAGGTGGCATAGGCACCGGCCATTTCCATCGGGGTTAGGTCAACGGCTCCCAGGGGCAAAGAGGTCACCGGCTGCATCGGACTTTTGATGCCCAGGGTGCGGCACACTTCGATGATTTGGTTGACGCCCACAGCCTGCCCCAGCTTGACGGCTGGCACATTGCGGGAAACTTCCAGGGCGGTTCGAATAGAAATATTGCCCATGAAAGATCCGTCGTAGTTTTTAGGGCTGTAATAGCGATAGCCGTCGGGATAGCTGACCGGGGTATCGGCAATGCTGCTATCGGGGCTGTAACGCCCGGTGGCAAAGGCCACATAGTAGACAAAGGGCTTAAAGGCCGAACCCGGTTGCCTCAGGGCCTGGGTAGCCCGGTTAAACTGACTTTTTTGATAGTCCACCCCGCCCACCATCGCCTTGACGAAGTGAGTCCGCGGGTCAATGGCCACTAGGGCCATCTGGTCCGCCATGCGGGCAATGCGAGCATTATG
>DVEE01000245.1 GCA_015295885.1 Leptolyngbyaceae cyanobacterium M65_K2018_010 | reverse complement strand
CCAAAAATATATCGGTCACCTGGCTGCTAGAACGGGCCTTTGAGCGGGCTCGCCATCTCTATCCCAGCGGCCAGATCGAAGCTGACTCGACCGTGGCGGCTTGGCTGCAGGCTCCCCAGTGCCCCCTCAGCCTGGATACCTACCTGGCTGGCGATGACATTGTCTTTACCTACCATTTGTAGCGCTGGCGCCACAGCGCTGATCCCCTGCTGGCCGATCTGTGTCGCCGTTACCTGGATCGGGATCTACTCAAAACCCTGGAGGTAACCCGGCTTTCCCCCGAACAGCAGCAGCAGTTCCTCAGTCAGGTGCAAACCCACCTAGAGCGTCGAGGCCTCTCCGGGAGAAGCTATGCGGCTCTCAGACCAATCTGGAGTCGGGGCTATACCACCTATCAACAGGGTATCCACATGCACCTGGACAACCGATTGGTAGATATTAAAGATATTTCTCCCCTAGTGAACACCCTGAGCCAGCCCTCTGAGCGCATTTGGTTGCTCTATCCGAGGGAAATTCAGAGCTGGTTGAAAGCCCTGTGGGAGCGCTATAGCACCCCGACGGATCGCTCCCTGCCCACGGCATGAAGCCTCGGCTTTAGAGCACGGCGGTAGCCTGGTGCAGAGCCGTGAAGTCAAGCTGTTGCAAGCGGGTGTAGGCCTGGTCGATAGTGCGCTGGCCCCGCAAAAAGCCGGTGTTGGCACCGGGGCAAATGTGGGCCAGGGTCGCTGGGGAAAAGCGGCTAGTCAGCGCCTCCACCTGGTGGATCTGGCGCTGCCAGTGAAAGGTTTTGGCAAAGCGCAGGGGGGTTGGTTGCCCCTGCCGGTTAGGCAGGAGGTGACGCCCAGTGAACAGAATGCCTCCGTAGGCGTTGTGATATACGCAAGCGGACCCCGGAGAGTAGCCGGGAGTCCAGAAGGCTTCGGTGTCAGGGCCAAATCTAAAATGATGGTGAAAGGTGGTTTTGGGGGTTCCAGGCAAAAGGTAGGCCTCCTGTTCCTGTATCACGACCTCGCAACCTAGGCACTTTTGTATGGCTGCCGTCTGACCCAAGGCGTTACGGTGGGTAATCACCAACCAGCGCACCCCGCCCTGGGTGGCGATAAAATCCTGGGTGACATCATCCCAGGGCGGAGCATCCACCAGGATAGACCCCATCGTGCCCGGGCTGTCGTTGTTTACAATAAGGTAAGCCGTACCTCCCAGGGTGTCGCGGTTAGGGGGAAAGGCAAACACCGTTCCCAATACCGGACGGGGGGATTTGGCTGGGGGCGAGGAGGTCATAGGAAAGATTGGCAACGGTGCGGATTTCTGGAAAACACTGGTAGACAAAGATTATTTGTTTACCCTGTGCTCATTTTAGGATTTGTTAACCGACCTTTGGGCGGCCCGACCGAGGCATCCAGATACCTGCCGATTATGTTCAACCCGTGCTAAGTTCTAAATTCTAAATTGTGTTTTGATGCTGTTTTTTTGGCTGGTCTTACTACTGCTGCTAGGGCTGTTTAGCTATTCTGCGGTTAAGCAGAGTGTGGGTTCCATGACCCGTACCCCCGTGTGGTTGCTCTGGCTGGTAATCATGTTGCCAACCTTTGTGCTAACCGCCTGGGCAGTGGTACGTAGTGCCGAGAGACCGCCTTTAGGGCTGTTGCTGGTGCTCTTTTTAGCCTGTCCGCTGCTGTACTGGCTCTTGGTGCAGTGGGGGCGCCAGCCCGCGGCTAACCCGCCTCTGCAGGATGGGGCCCTAGCCCAGCCCAACTCCACACCGCTGCCGCCTAAGCCGGCCCTGCGCCCGATTGACAAGGCTGAGGAAGCGACCCTGCAAAGTTGTTTTCCCTGGTCGGTGTACTATCTGCAGAACATTGAGTATCGGCCCCAAGCGATGATCTGTCGCGGGCAGTTGCGGGGATCGCCCACGGTGGCCTACGAAACGGTTCGAGATAATGTGCGGCGCCATTTTGGCGATCGCTTTTTGGTGATTTTCCAAGAGGGACTCCAGGGTAAGCCGGTTTTTGCCCTGGTGCCCAATCCCCAGGTTCAGGCAACCGGTACCCCGGATCAACGGCGCCACACTCGCCCGGGGGTGGCCCTGGGGCTACTGCTGGCTACGCTTTTGACTACTACTGGGGCTGGGGCGGTTATGGCCGGGGTGACCGAGGCCGATCTGCAGGCTAGCCCAGCCCTGGTGCTGCAGGGGCTGCCCTACGCCCTAGCTCTGCTGCTAATCCTGGGCTGCCATGAAATGGGCCATTACCTGACGGCGCGGCGCTACGGTATGCAAGCCACCTTGCCCTACTTCATTCCAGTTCCCTTTTTTCTGGGAACCTTTGGTGCCTTTATCCAACTGCGATCGCCGGTGCCCCATCGCCGAGCCCTATTTGACGTGGGGATTGCCGGCCCGATTGCCGGTTTAGTGGTGACCTTTCCCCTGCTCTTCTGGGGCCTGGGACAATCCACGGTGGTCCCCCTACCGGAAACCGGGTCTGGGTTACTCAGTTTTGAGGCGCTGAACCCCAATGCTTCCCTATTGTTGGCCCTGCTCACTAAGCTAGCCCTGGGCCAGGGGCTTGCGGCCAACCAAGCTCTGCATCTGCACCCGGTGGCGATCGCTGGCTGTCTGGGGTTAGTGGTGACTGCCCTCAACCTCATGCCCGTGGGGCAGCTGGATGGGGGGCATATCGTCCATGCCATGTATGGCCAGCGCACAGGGGCCGCAGTCGGTCAAATTGCCCGTCTGCTGGTGCTACTGTTGGCCCTGATTCACTCTGAACTGTTGATCTGGGCCATTCTGCTCTTTTTCATTCCGGCGGTGGATGAACCTGCCTTGAACGATGTCAGTGAGCTGGACGATCGCCGCGATCTCCTGGGGCTGATGGCCCTGACCCTGCTGGTCATGATTATGCTACCGGTACCGGCTCCCCTAGCCCGGTTGCTCTTTTAAGGCGAGGTGGCAGCTGGGCTCAGGCTAGGTATACTGGGCGTCTAGTTCCCTCGTTCGCCCACCGGAAACGGCTATGACCCAAGATTTGACCCAATGGATTACAGAAGTTCGCACCCTCCAGCGCCAACTGGCCGATACCCGTAGAGAGCGTGATCAGGCCTACAACAGCGCGGCCAACTGGCGCCGACTTTACGACAACGAAGCCCGCCAACGCCGTCAGGAGGCTGAACAATTTCAAGCCCAACTGACGGTCCTTACTCAGAAACTACAGCAGGCGGGATCCCTGGGGCTGGACTCGGGAACCGGTCTAACCCATCTGGGGTCGGCGCCATCCCCTGGGTCGGTGCAGGAGCAATTACAAGCCCTGACCCGGCAGTGTCAACTCCTGGCTCAGCAGTTGGAGGCCGAGAAACAGGCCCACGCTGAAACCCGCCAGACCCTCACCGCCGCCCTGGGAGAGACCTTTGATATGCTGAAGCTGGAAGGTACCCTGGCTACCCAAGCCTAGGGAGCGCCATTCTTGGCGAGGGAAATCTTTGGCACACCAGCTAACCAGACTAGGGGCTGTCTCGACTGGTGCAACCCCGAGGAAGTTTTGGGGGGTATCGGTGTTAATTGCCAAACCCGACGTACCAAAAGTAGGTGGCCATGGGAATAACCGTGGCCAACACCAGGAGCACGATCAACAGCACAGCGTTGTTGTTGCGGTTTTCCTTGGTGGTCTGGGCAGAAGCAAAGGTGCTTTCACTTTCGGTGTCAAAGGATTCATCAAAGACCGGCGGCCCAGGATCGGCCTGACCACTCAAAACAGCGGTCAAACGATCGCTGGCGTCTAAAAGAGCCTGATTGTACTTATCACCCTGCAATAGGGGAACCAGCACGGTTTCCTGGGCAACACTGGTGGCGATGTCCTCAGGCAGCAGGGCGGCGGCAGCTTCACCGACCCGAATGCCCACGGTTTTAGTGACCTCATCCAACACCAACAGGGTTTGATGCGCTTGTTCCTCTGCCGTCGGATACCAGCGCTCAAACAACTGATCGGTAAAGGTCTGTACGGTGTCGCCGTAGTCGAAGTGGTGAAGGGTGACCAGGCGGACTTCATTGCCGGTAGCGACCGCCAGGTTGGCTAAGCGGTTGGAAATTTTACCCTCGTTGATACGACTGATCAGGCCCGCCTCGTCGATCAGCCAGGTGTCTTGTCCAGCGGCAACCCGAGGCAACTGGGAGGGGGCGATGGCCTGGGCCGGTTGTACTCCCCAGCCCAGCACCAGAAGCACAGACAAGACCAAGCCCACCCATATTCGTCCTAGGGCGGGCGGGGCTGAACCGTGGGACCAGGGCAGCAGCGAGGTAGGCATGGGAATCTCCCTAAAAAGGCAATAATGTAGGGTAGGTCTCTACCTACTATAAAGGGCCAGGCCGGCTTAAGGAACCAAGACCCGATTGCCCAACCCTCCCCTGGCCAAAACTTGCCCATGCACCTGGGCGGCCGCCTCTAGGGGCAAGACCTGATGGACAATGGGCCGCAGGGCACCGCTCCTGAACCCCTTCCCCAAGGCCTGCTGGGTGTGCTGCAAGGTGTCGGGGGAGGCATTAAACAGATTGACCCCGGTGACAAAGCTCTCCCGGCTGATCAGTTCCCTGGGGTTGACGGTGACGGTGCCCCGACTGCCGACCACCACCACCCGGCCCCCCGGCGCTAGCAGGGTAAGGTCGTAGCCCAGGTTCACATTGGCCAGCATTTCAATAATGCAATGGACGCCTTGCCCGGCGGTGGCGGCCATCAATTCGGTTCGGTAGGTGTCGCTATGGTGATCGAGCACTAGATCGGCCCCCTGCTGAGCAACTAGGGCTCGCCCCACCTCACTGCCACCCGTGCCAATCACCCGCAAGCCAGCGGCGACGGCCAATTGTACGGCGGCCAGCCCGACCGCTCCAGTTGCACCGTGAATCAGGATGGTCTCGCCGGCTTGCACCTGGGCGCCATGGAACAGGGCCCGGTGGGCGGTGGAGTAGGGCACAAAAATGCAGGCTCCCTGCTCAACGGTGAGCGGGTCTGGTAGGGGATATACCCAGGCGCTCTCGTACAGTGCATACTGGGCGTAGGTACCGGTGAGGGGCCAGCCGCCGTAAACCCGATCGCCCACCTTCACCTGGGTGACATCGGCTCCCCCTGCGACCACCACCCCGGCCCCATCAATGCCCGGGGTGTAGGGCAACTCCGGTAACCGGGCGTAGCTGCCCGAGCGGATATAGGTATCCACCGGGTTGACTCCAGCGGCACGAATTTCCACCAGAACCTGGGTGGCTGTAGTGATGGCAGGGGGATCCAGGGTTTCAAGCTGCAACACCTCTGGGCCACCAAAGTGGTGGACACGAATGGCTTTCATGGCAATGACTACCCCTGCTGCAAGTCCTGGTAGGCAGCATAGACCCCCTGGACGTTGTACCAGTTGAGAAACACCCGGGCCACCTCCAGGGCCAGTTGCGGCCTACCCTGGGCAATCAGCCAGCGGAGCAGGGGGGCCATGGTTTTTTCATTCAGCCGCCCCCCTAAAGAAAGAACACCCCAAAGGAGGCGGTGGAGCCAGGTCATTTGAATCATCATTCGCACTTCGCGGGTGGGGTGTTTTTGGTAAAACAGCACCCCCATGCGGCCCCGTTGAATTTCCTTGTCGATCAGCGCTGGCAACTGGTCCAGGGAAAAGGGCGGGTGCCAGTGGTAGCCAACGGCGGCCGGCACTTTAATCAGGGAGAGGCCGAGCCGCTTCAGCCGCACCCCCAGTTCCAGATCTTCCCAGCCGTAGAGGGTGAACTGGGGATCGAACAGGCCCGCTTCGAGCAGCCAATGTTTGGCGATCGCCACATTTCCCGTGGCAAAAAACGCTTGGGAGTAGTCAGTAATTTTGAAAGGCTCTGCGGTGGGGTGCTCGAAATTGGCGGTGTTGACCACCCGACCATAGGTAAAGTGGCGATCGCTCCCCGTCCTGTCCTGGGCTTCCCTGAGGGCCGCGGCATGGGCCTGCAAAAAGCCTTCCAGCACCACCAGGTCACTGTCAATAAAAATAATGGTGTCCCCCTGGGCTACTTCCACCCCCAAATTGCGGGCCACGGCTGGCCCCCTGTGGTCTTGCTGCCGGAGCTGGACATGGGGAAAGTCGGCCCGTTGCTGGCGTAGCCAGTCCACGGTGCCATCGGTGGAGCCATCATCGACTACGACCACTTCGTAACCCGTGATTAAATGACCGTCGTAGCGCTGCTGTTCTAGGGCCCGAAGACACTTGGCTAAAATCGGCTGGCGGTTATAGGTGGGGATGACAACACTAAGAAACACCGGCGGTCTCCAAACGGCTTACCTATCCTAGCGCTTTAGGGTCTTTCCTTTGGTTGAGGTTTTGCCTGTTTGCTCCCTGGCGATGCTGCCGGCCAAGACCGATGGGGCTGGTGCAAGGCCAGGGCCCGTCGCAGGTGGTCGGGGCTGAGGCGAGGGGGATCGCTCTGTTGGGCCAGGGCGATCGCGGTTTGGGCTACGGTCCTAATCTCACCCCCGCTGAGAGGCAGCTTGGCCAACTGGGGCCAGCGCACGGTCGGGGCTATCGGTAGGTCCGGGGGGAAGGCCTGCTGCCAGAGGGTCTGGCGGGCCTTGGCGGTGGGCCAGGGGAACTCAATCACCCCATCTAGCCCCTGGCGCCAGGAGGGTGGGATGGTATGCAGGTGGTTGGTCGTGAACAGGGTGAGGCCGGGCTGGTGGCGGCGTTGATGCAGCCATTGTTGAACCAGGGCGGGCTCTAGCCCCGGCGATCGCCCCAGCCAGTGCTGGGCGGTCTGCACCAGTAGGAGGGTGGGGGGCAGGGCCGCCAGTTCCTCCAGCAGGGGTTCGGTTTGGCCCGGGGCAACGGCGGCTAGATCTAAAACCACCAGGGGAAGCTGAATTCCGGCGGCGAGGTGGCGAGCGGCTCGGGTTTTGCCGGTGCCGGCTGGCCCGGCCAACAGCACCAGCGGGTGGGCACCGCTCTGGGCAAGGGCGGCCACCGTCTCCAGTTGGGCCATTACCGCGGGGGGGAGCACCAGGGGTGGTTCTTCCCTAGGCATGAGAGGGGTAAGCCTAGGTTGCCAACCTTGCCGGGTCCAGGTGCTGAGGACCGAGGGGTCGGGGTTTTCCGATAATAGGTAGGCGGTTAGGTCGGCGTTCAGGCGCAGGTGGCGGCTGAGCAGAGTGGTATCGTCGGAGCTGGCCCATTCGACCAGCCCCAGGCTGACTAGGCGGCCACTGGGAGCAATCAGCGGCCGCGCCTGGCGCCATTCCTGGTCGTTGCGGCAGAGCAGTCGCAGGCATAGGTCTACGGTGGGCAGATCCCAATCCGATTCATCGTGCTGGTATTGCAGATAGCCGTAGAGGCGCCCAAACCGGTGATTGATTTCCGGGGCTAGGGCCATAAGGATGACGTTTTTTTCAAACCCACTCAGCTGCAACTGATCGCGTAGTTGGGGGAGGG
>DVEE01000421.1 GCA_015295885.1 Leptolyngbyaceae cyanobacterium M65_K2018_010 | reverse complement strand
GATCATCACATCCACGGGGCCAGCGGTGGCCAGCCGTTGCTGGTACAGGGCTAACTTTTGATCGAGCTGCTCACTGTTAAAGGTAGGGAACTGGGCTTGGGAGACCAGATCATCGAGGGCCACCAGCGGCTGATCGGGGCTAGTGACCAGGGCTGCCCCAGTCTCTCCAGCGAGGTCTTCTGGATAGGTTAAAAATCCTTCATGGTTAGGGTTTTGACTGCCCTGGGGCCAATTGAGCTCGGCTAGCGCAGCATCGAAGTCGGATTCCCGGGCTTTGCCCTCGGCGGCGGGCGGCGAGGCACCCACTGTGACCATGGGCTCAGCCTTGGCCGCATTACTGGGGGGGCTCAGCACCTGCCCCAGCACCCAATCGAATTGCACGGCCACCAGCACCCCCACCGCCGCCCAGATCAGGGCAATTTTAGCGCCATCAGCCCGAGTCGGCTCTGCCATGGGTTCTAAGACACCAGCGGTTTGTGGGCCGGTGAAGAGCTGAGACTTCACCAGCAGCCCCCGTCCCTGGGCTAGGGTGTTCGCCCACCAAAGGGCTAGCGGGGTGGGCTCAGCCTCGGCCTCGACCTCGGTGGGGGAAATGGGCCCATCGGGGCGGACTAATAATTCATTGACGTAGGCATCAGAGGCGGTAAATTCAGGCTCCGACTCAGGCACTAACCGTTGGCGCCGGACAAAGTCTCGGCCATAGCTCCAGGCCGGTTGCAGTTGGCCCGAGCGACGCCCATAGATACGCACTCCCTCAATGCCCACGGGGCTCAGGCTCCGCAAATAGTCATAGATTTGGGGGGCCACCCAGCGACGTTGGGGCAACAGAGGACTATCCACCATCACGTGGAGTAGTTGGTCGCGGAGCAACAACTGAACTCGCAGACCGCCGGTGGCTAACCGATCGTCCAAGCTGGGATTGAGCTGCCGAGTCAGCAAAAAGGCAATGGCAGGCAAGTCACCGGTTTGGCCCAAGTATTCGGGAGGATCCGCCAGGGCGGCGTGGTGTTCCGCCGGTAGGGTCAGGTAGTGGACCCAGGCCGGATCCTCCAGATCGGAAGATTGGCCATAGATGACGGCCCGGTGGATGCCCTGGGGAGCCAAGGCATCTAGGGTAGCGGTCAAGGTATCCACTATTGCGGCCTTAGCCGCAGCCCTATCCAAGGGATGGGCGTGATCTCGACCTTGAGGCTGGCAAATGAGGTGCAGGGTGCCGTTGCTCAGGTTGGCCTCTAGGGCCATGTGGTATTGATCCAGATCGGCGGTGAGCAGACGCTGGAGGGCATCCACATCTCCCCAACGGCTCCATTCCCGCAGCATCTCTTCCGGCGGGGTCAGGTCTATGCGCAGGCTCCAGTCTGGCTTAGTTTCTCCCCGCACCTGCAGCACTAGCACGGCATCTTTGAACTGGGTGAGATGCAGCAGACGCAAGCGCTCGGCGGTTGGGCGAGCAATCAGGGAAGGATCCGGGCTATAGGTGGCCTCGCAGAGAATCCATAGCCGGGGAATGGTGGTATCGGCGAGTTCCGCCGCGGCATTGGCGGTAGGCCCGGTCTGATCGGTCTTCGCGGCCATGGCCCTGAGATCGTCAATGGCAATGGCGGTGCGATGTAAATGGGCTGTGCCCGGTATGGCTTTGATGCTGACCCACACACCCACGTCCAAAGCACTCAGGGTTTCGCTCAAATACCAGGCGATCGCATCCGGATCGCCCTTGCGGGCCAAGCTTAAATTAGAGAGCACCACCGCCCCAGCCCTGCCCTCATTGGGGTTGAACTGGTCAGGGTGGTCTTGGGTATAGTGGGCCAACAGCGATTGGGCCGCTTTCAGATCCGTTTCGTCCTGCCCCTCTAGAACCAGTTGAGCGAGGTGGCGCTCCAGCCGGTTCAGGTAGATCGGTGCCGTCCAATCGGGGGTAGCCTGCCCCGTTACGCGACTGTAGAGGTAGATCTGATAAACCTGGGGGTAGGCCTTTTGCAGGTAGCCCTGGTCGCGGTCATCGAGCAGCGATCGCACCAACCTCAGCAGCACCGCCGATTGGTCTAGGGGCTCTGCTGTCTCGCACAGGACATGGAGAATATTGCCCCGCAGTTTGGTGTGAAGGCTGATGCCGGGGCACCCTAAACTATCCTGGAGCCAATTAGACATACCAGGCACCCCAGTACTTGGCAGAGAATAGGACTGTGAAGGAGGGGCAGGCATAAACGCTTCGCTAAATCTTCGGCTCCAGAGGCAAGGGTGTTTTCTCTCGCAGAGTTAAGGCTTTGCCCTACAGTAGTCAGCGATGGGAGCCCTCGCTAAATCCCTAACCCTTGAATTCATGGCTCTACTTTCCTATATTACTCATTAGCGGTAGATTGGCGGGTTTTATAGCCTAGAGCACCAGTAACTCTCTGGAAAAAAGCAAATTGTGCCTAGGTTTTTGGTCTGGAACTTGGCTTTAGCTGAGATCCGTTTGTAAATCAAACTAGGCTAGTAAATTCCTCGCCTAGTTTGACCTAGCAGAGAAGCATATCGCAGTCTGTAGAAGTTAGTGCAGGGAATTGCATGCAATTCTCGGCTTGCCTCTCTGCCCCACCCCAAAATTCTGCCTGCGTTGTCCTGTGTCGGTGGTTTCGCCTCCCAATTCAGTCTGACTATGGCTGGCTTCAACCCCGGCCATCGGTGAACGGAAGATCTAGTTCCTTACTCCACCGTTTTGCCTCAATACCCGGAAAATTATGGTGAACAGTTCTGCAGATCGCCTCCGTCCCCCCGTGAATTCTTTTCACGATTGGCCCGTCTCGCTGACTGACTGTCTCATTGGCCTGCTGGTGCCACCCGTGTTGATAGGGGCAGTCGGCCTCAAACTGATGAGCGCTAGTCTCACGGAGTTGGGGTTAGGCAGCGAGCAGTTGTTACAGGGGCAGCGACTGCCGACCTTACGGATTCACCCTGATCACCCTGAACCTTCGACGCCAGCGTAACGGGCAGCCGTTCTCGTTCTCAGCCCGCCCAGTTCATGGCATGGGGTGGTTCCCCAGCCTTTTCCCCAAAACCCTCAACTAGGTCGCTGAAAAACCTCTGCCATAACATTTCTGGAATCCTGCTTCTAATAAGCTTCTTCTATACCAGGTAATCCTATAGAATTTTTGCGATATCGCTGTTCTCTCCTTGCCACACCCATGAGCTCAACGCTACACCCCTCTGGAGATATTCTGCCCACAGCCCAATCCTCCCGGACTGAGGCCCCAGATTCCCTGGCCTCTCTGTCCTCCGCCCAGGATCTGTTGCTACGTCATCGGCTGCGGGTGATTGAAGATCTGTGGGAGAACGTACTCAACCATGCCTGCGGGCCAGAATTACTGGCTTTGCTGCGCCAGTTACGACAAATGTGCTCTCCCGAGGGGCAAGCACCCACCACCGATGAAGCTCGGGTGAAGGCCGTCGTGGACGTGGTAGAGGCGCTGGATCTGGAAGATGCGATTCGGGCGTCCCGGGCCTTTGCCCTCTACTTTCAGCTGATTAATATTGTTGAGCAACACTACGAGCAACGGGGGCAACAACAGCAATATCGGGCTGCCTATCAAAGCTCTGAAATTGCCCAATGGGCGGCCAAAGGCCGTGATCAGCCCGCCCCTGGCCAGGGAGGTGAAACCGAGGGTTCCCGCCGGGGAAATCTATTTCAGGCCGACCTCTTGCACCGTAGCGTCGGGGATTCGGTGAGCTTGCCCCGGGAAGCTGGCACCTTTCATTGGCTTTTCCCAACCCTGAAGCGGCTCAATGTCCCACCTCAGATGATCCAAACCTTGATTGACCAGTTGGATGTGCGCCTGGTCTTTACCGCTCACCCCACCGAAATAGTACGCCACACCATCCGGGATAAGCAGCGTCGTATCGCCCATCTCCTGCGTCAGATGGATCAAGCGGAGGAGGGAGCCAGCACCCTAGGCTTGACCTCATCCTGGGAAATTGAAGCGCTGAAAAGCCAGTTGACCGAAGAAATTCGCCTTTGGTGGCGAACCGATGAACTGCATCAGTTCAAACCTTCGGTCCTCGACGAAGTCGATTACACGCTGCATTATTTCCAGGTCGGTCTGTTTGATACCCTGCCCCAACTTTACCAACGGCTTGAACGGGCTATCGTAACGACCTTTCCAGAACTAGACCCACCCACCCATCGGTTTTGTCGGTTTGGCTCCTGGGTGGGGGCCGATCGCGATGGCAACCCTTCAGTGACCCCCGAAATTACCTGGAAAACCGCCTGCTATCAGCGCAACCTGGTGCTGCATAAATATATTGCAGCCCTTGAGCGACTGATCGACTTGCTCAGCCTCTCCCTCCATTGGAGCGAGGTTCTGCCGGAGTTGCTCGAGTCCCTGGAGCAAGATCAGGTGAAAATGCCCGAAGTTTACGACCGTTTGGCCATTCGTTACCGCCAGGAACCCTACCGGTTGAAGCTGGCCTACATTCACCAGCGGCTTAAAAACACCTGCGATCGCAGTCAACGACTCTTCCAGGGTGACCCCTTCAGGGAGGGGTATGGGGATCCGACCTCCGCTTCAATCTATCGAGACGGCGAAGAATTTTTGACGGAACTCCGTTTGATCCATCGCAACCTGGAAGCTACAGGTCTGCACTGCCAGGAACTCGATACCCTGATTTGTCAGGTAGAAATTTTTGGGTTTAACCTGGCCCAGTTGGATCTGCGCCAGGAAAGCTCTCGCCACTCCGATGCCCTGGATGAAATTACCCAGTATCTGCTGGTGCTGCCCCAACCCTACAGTGAGCTATCCGAAGCTGAAAAAACCGATTGGCTGGTGTCCGAATTGCAAACCCGGCGACCGTTAATCCCCGCCGAATTGCCCTTTTCCGATACCACTCGCGAAACCGTCGAAACCCTGCGGATGGTGCGTCAGCTCCACCAGGAGTTTGGTCCCGAAATTTGCTTCAGCTACGTGATCAGCATGAGTCATCATGTCAGCGATCTGCTGGAAGTCCTGCTCCTCGCTAAGGAGGCCGGCCTTTACGATCCAGTCACGGGCCTGAGCAGTATCCAGCCCGTTCCCCTGTTTGAAACCGTAGAAGACCTGCAACGAGCGCCTGCGGTGATGCAAGCTCTATTTGAAATTCCCCTCTATCGGCGCATGCTCCAGGGTAGCCCTAATCCCGGCGAGTCTGCCCAGAACGCGGCGACCGCCCAGCCCCAAGTTCCTCTGCAAGAAGTGATGTTGGGATACTCCGACAGCAATAAGGACTCCGGCTTCCTCAGTAGCAACTGGGAAATCCACAAGGCCCAGCAGGCCCTTCAAGAAACCGCCGATCGCTATTCCATCGCCCTGCGGATTTTCCATGGCCGGGGCGGCTCTGTGGGTCGAGGGGGCGGCCCGGCCTACGAAGCGATTCTGGCCCAGCCCGGCCGCAGCATCAAAGGACGGATCAAAATTACTGAGCAGGGTGAAGTGCTAGCCTCTAAGTACAACCTGCCTGACCTGGCGCTTTACAATTTAGAAACCGTCACCACAGCGGTACTGCAGGCCAGTATTCTGAGCAATAGCTTCGACGATATCAAACCCTGGAATGCCACCATGGAAGAGCTAGCGGCTCGCTCCCGGCGCCACTATCGCCAGTTGATCTACGAACAACCGGATCTAGTGGATTTCTTCCACCAAGTGACACCTATCCAGGAAATCAGCCAGCTGCAGATTAGCTCTCGGCCAGCCCGACGAGGTGGCCGCAAAGACCTCAGTAGCTTGCGGGCCATTCCCTGGGTATTCAGCTGGACCCAGGCTCGGTTTTTGCTCCCCTCCTGGTATGGCGTTGGCACCGCCCTAGAAGAATTTCTGCAAGAGGCTCCTGAAGAACATCTCAAGCTGCTGCGGTATTTTTACCACAAGTGGCCGTTCTTTAAGATGGTCATTTCCAAGGTGGAAATGACCTTGGCCAAGGTTGATTTACAAATCGCCGAGCACTACGTTCGAGAGCTATCCAATCCGGATGACCTAGACCGTTTTATCGCTTTGTTTGACTCCATATCCCAAGAGTTTCACCTGACCCGGGCTAAGGTACTGCAAATTACTGGGCATGAGCGGTTGCTCGATGGGTATCCGGACCTACAACGATCGGTTTATCTGCGCAATGGCACCATTGTGCCCCTGGGCTTTTTGCAGGTAGCCCTACTCAAGCGCCTCCGCCAGTACAAAGACCAGGCCAGCACGGGGATTATTCGTTCCCGCTACAGCCAGGGAGAACTGCTGCGGGGCGCACTCTTGACTATCAATGGCATTGCCGCAGGGATGCGCAATACTGGCTAACCGCCAAGCCAATCTCTCCCACCCACTCCACCAGAAACCGATCGGGCAGCCTATAGAGTGCCTAGGTTGAGTTTGGGAATTCAATCTAAAACCCTGTCTCCACAATGGGTCTGATGAGTCGCCCCGCTCAGGCAGTTAGATGCCCCGCCCCTATGGGTATACATAGGGGGTCCCGTTGGGTAGACCTAGGATTCACAAGTTTTTCATACAGAACTCCACTGACTTCATTCTTAACTTATTCCGCGAGGGCTCAAGCTTGATAGGCTATCAGTATCAGTACTGCTAGTAATCAGCAATGGGCAAGGCTTGAGATCCGGTATATCAAGGCGAGTTGACATGCCGGCTCAATTACAGATCGTTCTCTATTTTTATAGAGGCTATTTACTTAGGCTGAGGCTTAGATATCTAAGAACTTTAAAGTTTAGATTATTTTTCTAGGGGTTTCTATGAAAGCAGTCATTCTGGCCGGTGGTTTGGGGACTCGGTTAAGCGAAGAAACATCTATCAAACCAAAACCAATGGTAGAAATTGGTGGGCGGCCAATCCTGTGGCATATCATGAAAATTTATTCTGCCCACGGTATTAACGACTTTATTGTTTGCTGCGGTTACAAGGGTTACGTTATCAAAGAATATTTCGCCAATTACTTTCTGCACATGTCCGATGTCACCTTTGACCTTCGGTACAACCAGATGAATATCCATAACGGCAATGCTGAACCCTGGAAAGTAACCCTGATTGATACCGGAGAGGCTACGATGACCGGAGGACGGCTGAAACGAGTTAGAGAGTACATTGGCAACGACCTCTTTTGTTTCACCTATGGTGACGGGGTAAGTAATGTCAATATCACTGAACTGATTAAGTTCCACGAGGAACAGAAAACCCTAGTTACTCTTACAGCCGTGCAGCCACCAGGGCGTTTTGGGGTAATCTCTCTGCATGAAGGACAAACGATTATTGAATCCTTTGCAGAAAAAGCCGATGGTGATGGAGCCTATATCAACGGGGGCTACTTCGTTGTAGATCCCCAGGCGATCGACTTCATTGCCGATGACACCGTGATGTGGGAACATGAACCTCTCAGTAAGCTTGCTGCCATGGGTCAGCTTTCGGCCTATCGGCATGAAGGTTTTTGGCAGCCGATGGATACCGCGTCTGA
>DVEE01000589.1 GCA_015295885.1 Leptolyngbyaceae cyanobacterium M65_K2018_010 | reverse complement strand
GATTCTCGCTACAACCCGCAATCCACTCCAGTTCCTGGGCCAAATGGCGATCGCTGCGCATCATTTCCTGAATCACTTCCTGCACCACATCCACCACGGTGCGGCGGCGATCGCGGCTGAGGGAAATCCAAATCCGAATTTTATTGCGAATCAAAAAGAGACCGCTTAACCGCTTCACTAGGGTTTGATAGGCCCGATCAGGGCTGGTCTGCCAATACCGTTGCTGCAAAATTCGATAACGATACTCGATCGACTGCTGAGCTACCGCTAGTTGCTCTGGCGTTAGGGCCTCCCATCGGTCCGGGCGATTGCCTAACAACCAACGGACGATGGCTTGGCAAACCGATCGGGGCTGGTCAGGGTAGTCTGCCTGTAACCGAGATAGCCAATCCTCAGCCATCTTGTCTGCCATGACCATGAATACCGGTTCCTTCTTGCTCCATACTTAGCGAGGCGTAGGCTTTCATCTTATATTTGTTTCGCCCTAAAAACAGGCGCAATTCTGCCCAGAGCGACTCCAGCCGAGGGTTGCGCCGTCAGGCAAAATCCTCCGGAGCTAGGGGTTAAGGGACCATCTTTACCTGAACTTTACATAATGACTGGTTTCAAAAAGCTTTTACAAAGCCATCCGGTTAGGCAGAAATCCTGGGGATTGTAGCCCTATAGTCACGATTGCAGCGCCTCTAGCTACCGGGCAGTCTGGTATAAAATTCAAATCAGATGGTCGGTTATTACGTAGAGTGCGGATTGTTCGTTCCTGAAGTGGGTCGTTTTGAGTATTAGCGTTTAGTCACTGCATCGGTAGTAAGTTCACCATGGTTACTCTTCAGGACGATCCAGAGACGGGGGCGTCCCCTGAACCCCATCCCTCGGTCAAGTGTTTGATCAAGCGTTCCATCGATATCCTGGGAGCTTTAGTGGGATTGGGGCTGCTGGCGGTGCTTTGGCTACCCATCGCGATCGCCATTAAGCTCGATAGCCCAGGTCCAGTTTTCTATGCCCAGCAACGCTATGGCCTCAAGGGCAAACCCTTTACCCTCTGGAAGTTTCGATCCATGGTCGCCAATGCGGATCAGTTGAAGGCTATGGTGCAAAATCAGGCCCAGGGGTTAATTTTTAAGAATGAGTTAGATCCACGGGTGACCCGAGTTGGACAATTTTTGCGCAGAACTAGCCTGGATGAGTTCCCCCAATTTTGGAACGTGTTGAGGGGCGACATGAGTCTGGTCGGAACCCGCCCCCCCACCGCCGATGAAGTGGCCCATTACAGTCCCCACCACTGGCGTCGGTTAGACGTGAAACCCGGCCTGACCGGCCAGTGGCAGGTGAGCGGTCGCTCAGCGATCAAGGACTTTGAAGCAATCGTCCAGCTCGATTTGCACTACCAGACCCTCTGGTCCCCCTGGCACGATCTGCAGATTATTCTCAAAACCCTGGTGGTGTTGATCACCCGGCGGGGCGCCTACTAGGGCCCCCCACTAGGGCCCGGTAAGCAAGTGGGCCCTGGGATTAAAACGTTCTACCTGGCGCAGTTCCTCGTAAATCGCCTTTTCGCGATCGCTCAATTGTTTGGGCACCACGACCTCTAACTCCAGCAGCAAATCCCCCCGCTGGCCCTGACCGACGGGATAGCCTCGCCCCACCAGGCGAATCATTTGGCCGGTTTGAGCCCCCTGGGGCAAGGTGGTGCGCTGCGGCCCGTCCAGGGTCGGAATCTCAATGGTGCTGCCTAGGGCGGCTTCGCTGGGGGTAATCGGTAAGCGGCAAAACACATCGCTGCCCTGGAGCTGAAAGAACGGATGGGGCTC
>DVEE01000293.1 GCA_015295885.1 Leptolyngbyaceae cyanobacterium M65_K2018_010 | reverse complement strand
ACCCGCCGTGGCAGTGAAACTCCACCACATCTTCGCGGGTGTAGGAACGGGGTGCCAGCATCAGTAGGAGCAGAGACTCATCGACCACCTCGGTGGTTGCTGGATCTTGCACGTAGCCGTAAAGAATGCGGTGGCTTTCCCAGGCCTGATGACCGGGGGGGTGAAAGAGGGCCCGAGCAATGTCCAGGGCAGTGGCTCCCGATAGCCGCACGATACCCACGCTGCCTTGTTGGGGAACAATAGCGGTGGCGATGGCGGCAATGGTTTCCCCCTGACTCAGTCTGTAATTACGATCAGCCTGACCCATCGGTAGCTACTCGGGATACAGTGTTGCCCTTCCATTACAGCAAATCCTGAGAGTTTGAAGATCTACCAAAGCCGCCTGGGCTCGCGGTTAATCCACTCCTTCATCTATAGAATAGAAAGTAATCATTTCTTAGCAGTAGTTTGACCTTACCGAGCGCCCAGGGAGGTAGCAAGGTCAGTCGCCCTAACCATTACAGCCATAGCTCCGCACCCCTATGACCCTTACGACGGACTCCAGAGTTACTTCGAAGCCCGCCATGCGCAAATCGCCTCACCCCCCCTGGAAGCGTCAGTTGCGCTATTTTTACCTGCGCTTTGTGCGCCTGCAGGGTAGTCCCGAACAGTTGGCCCGGGGTATGGCTAGCGGGGTGTTTTCAGGTTGCTTTCCCCTCTTTGGGTTTCAAATTCTGATTGGGGTGGCCTTGGCTAGTCTGATGCGGGGCAACCGCATCATGGCGGCGGCCTCGACCTGGATTAGTAACCCTTTGACCTACCTACCTCTGTTTGCCTTCAACTACCAGGTCGGTCATTGGCTGCTGGGCGGTGGTCCTAGCAAGGGATTCACGGATTTAGACAGTCTTAGGGGTTGGATGGATATGGGCACCGATGTGTCTGTGCGGTTAATGTTGGGGAGCGCAGTAGTCGGGCTAGTCGCGGCAATGACCAGCTACTGCCTGGGTCTGCCCCTGATTCGCCGCCTACGGGAGCCTCGTTCAAGGACCAAAGCCGCTGCCAAGTAGTCCTCGTCCGACGGATCCCCGTAGCAAACGATACCCATTGACCCGATTGGTCCTTAAAGCCTAGGAAGGCACCGGAGGCCTCTGCAGGGAGATGAATCGGCTTTCACAAAGTTATGATAAACCTCCGGGGAAATCCCGTATTTCCCTGGGCGATGGGTACAATGGCTGTAGTGCATTACCGAAATCACCAAGTGCAGTTGGCAACGCCTAGGAAATAGGTGCTTTGGAAATAGGTGCTTTGCCATGGCCTAGTGGACCCTAGTCCACCCAGGGCGAACTTGCCAAATTGAGAATTTTGGGTGGAACTCTACCATTTTTTCACAGGAGTTGGAGAAATGGTTATATGGTTAATGGGCTTTATTCTCGCGCCCTTTCAAAGGCTGCGGTTGGTCTTACGGCACTGGCAGTAGGCCTTGCGGTTATGCCCTTGGGCAGGGCTCAGGCGGCGGTTTTGGCCTTGGGGAATGCCAGTTCACCCAATGGGGGAAGCAACACTCTGGCCAGTCTTTTCGATCTGGTGCCTGTTACCGACAGCCAGGCTCCAGATCGAACCCGCCTGAATTCTCTCCCGTCACCCTTGGGTATAGCCGTTAACTTCAAACCCTCAGTCCTGAAGTTAACGGTTCCCACTACCTGGGCGACCTGGAGCCACGATTATACCGGGCCAGTTTATTTCCCGGTTAGACGAGATCCGGCCAGTTTGAATGTCGTGGAGGATTTTCGAGCTGTAGTTTTAACCCGAAAAAATCACCAGGCCAGTGAA
>DVEE01000310.1 GCA_015295885.1 Leptolyngbyaceae cyanobacterium M65_K2018_010 | reverse complement strand
TAGCGGCAACACCTGAATTTTCCTCAACAAACCTGAAGTTCAAATTGGGATACTTAAATCATCAAGAGCAGCACCGCTCACCCCCTACGAACTAAAAGGATCCCCAGCGATGAAACTCTCCTTCCTTGGCAAGACCTACACCCCCGCTACCCCCGATGTTGAAGTGACTGAAACTGAACAAACCCTGACCTTCCTGGGTCGCAAGTCCCAAGTCAAGCAATATACGGTAGACCAACGGCAACCCCAAGGGGAAGAACTGAAGTTCCTGGGTCGTCGCTATAGCCGTTAATGACCTTCTTACCATCTCGATAGCGTTAACCTGCCCTGGCCTCGGTGCCGGGGCTTTTTTGTGGGTGCGGCTCCCAGCCCCAAGGAAACCAGCCCTATTTCCACTGCTGCTTAAATTTGGATAGGGCTTCGGAATCAATGGCAAAGTTCAAGGGGTCGCCTTCCAGGTTGGGCACTCCCAGGTACTGAAAGGCCAGCAGGGTAATATCATCGGCCTGTTCCGCGGTGCCTTGAAATTGCAGCACCTGCTCGGTGGTCAGGGTGATGATGGCTTCGGGAGAGTGATCGGTTTGCGATCGCAGCAACTCGGCAAACCGTTGATCGGAAAACAGATTTTGATCGGGGTCCATGGCCTCGGTGACTCCATCAGTATAGATCACCACCAGATCCCCGGTATTGAGCCAGAGCTTGTCTTCTTTGTAGGTGATCTCTTCTAGGATGCCAATGGCGGGACCATGGCGCTGGTTCAGCAACTCTAGGGTGCCGTCCTGGCGACGCAGGTAGGGGGGATTGTGGCCGGCGTTAGCGTAAACCATTTCGCCATTCAGCAAGTTCAGCACCCCAAAAAAGATGGTGGTAAACATGCAGGAGGGGTTATTTTCGCTGACGATTTGATTCACATGGGTGAGGACATTGGCGGGCGATAGATCAATGTAAGACTGCGACTTGATCAGGGTTTTCATCACCGCTGTAAACAGGGCCGCGGGCACCCCCTTGCCGGAGGTATCGCCAATGCAAAAGCAAAACCGATGTTCTCCCAACAGGTAGGACAACTGCTCCCGCAAAAAGTAGCAATCGTAAAAGTCACCTCCCACTTCGCGGGCCGGTTGCAGGGTAGCAGAGATGGCCAGATCCTTACGGTTGGGTAGGCTGGCCGAACCCAGGGTGAGCATATCCATTTGAATGCTGCGGCCAATGCGCAACTCGCTCTCCAGGCGCTCCTTAGCGGCGGTGGTGGCCGTTAGATGCTGAATCGATTGTTGCAGTTCGGTGCCTACCGTCTGCAGCACCTGGGCCAGTTGGCCGATCTGGTCCCGCCGTTGAAGGATCTTTCCGGCTGGGTTGGCGGTGAGTTTCAAGGCCGGCTCTTGGTTGGCCCCAGCCGGTTGGATGACATTACTGACCCAGCGCTGGAGTTCCTTCAGGGGCTGCTCAATATCCTGAACGAGGGCATAGGTGGCGGTAACCGCTACCAAACCCAGCCCCACTAGCCCCACCAGCAGATGATTGACCAGAAAGATGCCGGCCATGAGCCCCAGGCTCGCCATGGCGATGGCCAGAAGCAGGATTTTGAAGGCAATGGTCATACATTGGCCGGGGAAGGTTCAGTTCCCATTCTGGCGGAAAAGGCTGTCTCCGCCGACGGTATTTAACTTTCCTTACCCATGGTTAGGTGAAGTGACAGCAAAACGCCCTGACTAAAAGGCTATAACCGGTTTTTTGGGGTGAAGCTTAGTCTTGCCCTCAACTTATACTAAATCCGAATAGCATACCCCCGAAACGACTGGGCTTGTCATGCAGAC
>DVEE01000436.1 GCA_015295885.1 Leptolyngbyaceae cyanobacterium M65_K2018_010 | reverse complement strand
CATGATCGGAAATCTGCTCCACAATATTCATCTTGCGGTCGGCCAGCCAACGCAGGTGCTCATGGCAATCCGAGCCCCACAGCCCCCGCTGGTGTGCCTCCAGTAATCGCTCGGCCATATCTCGTAGGGCCCAGGGATTAGCCTGCTGCACAAAGGCTTGCACGGTGGGGTCTAGCACATAGGCCTGGGCAACCCCCTCGTACATGTGGTCGGCCACGCAGCGGGTAGTGGCATCGTAGGCAAAGAGATAATCCACCGTAGCGGCCATTTCAAAGGCCCCCTTGTAACCGTGGCGCATGACGCCCTCGATCCATTTCGGGTTGACGACGCGGGAGCGGTAGACTTTGGCTATTTCGGCGGCCAGCGATCGCACCCGGGGCTTTTCCGTGATGGCGTTATCGCCAAAGTAGGTGGTTGGTGACTGGCCCTGGAGGGTGCGGGCGGCGACGGTCATGCCCCCTTGAAACTGGTAGTAATCGTCGGAATCCAACAGGTCGTGTTCCCGGTTGTCCTGGTTGTGGAGTACCACCTGGAGGTGGCGCAAACGGTGTTCAAAGGCTTCCGGCATGGCATGGCCCTCGGCCCCGCGACCGTAGGCATAACCGCTCCAATTCAAGTAGGCCCGGGCCAAGTCCGCATCGGTGGTCCAGTTTTGGGACTCAATTAAGCCTTGCAACCCGGCCCCGTAGGCTCCCGGTTTAGAGCCAAAGATGCGGTAGCGCGATCGCGCCTGGGCCTGTTCCAGCGTCAGCCCCTGCTGCTGCCACGCCTCCGTTTCCTGGCGTGATCGGGCGGCCAGGGGGTTCTGCTCCGGAGGTTCCGCCAACTCTGCTACCGCCGCCACGGCCCGGTCAAACAGGTCAATCAAATTAGGAAAGGCATCTCGAAAAAAGCCCGAAATCCGCAGGGTGACATCCACCCGGGGGCGTCCCAGGGCCGCCAGGGGCAAAATTTCAAAATCTACCACCCGCCGGGAGGGGCCATCCCACACCGGCCGCACCCCCATCAGGGCCAGGGCCTCGGCCAGGTCATCGCCCCCCGTCCGCATGGTGGCGGTGCCCCACACCGAGAGGCCCAGGCTCTGGGGATACTCGCCGTGGTCCTGGGTGTACTGCTCAACCAGGACTTCGGCGGCCCGGCGGCCCACATCCCAGGCGCTTTCCGTAGGAATGGCACGAATATCCACCGAAAAGAAGTTACGGCCCGTGGGGAGCACCTCCGGTCGGTTGCGGGTGGGGGCCCCGGCCGGGCCGCTGGGCACGTAGCGTCCGTCTAGGGCCTTCAGCAAATGGGTGAGTTCGTCGGTGGTTTGGGTCAGGGCCGGCAGTAGGGTGTGCTGAATCCACTGGAGTTCAGCTTTCAACGGGGGAGGCAGGGGACTGGGCTGAGGGCAGGGCTGGATGAGCTCCTCAACCAACCGAGCCGCTTCCTGTTCCAGGGCCTCAATCACGTCGCCCGCGATGCGGCAGTGGGAGAGGGGAGAAGGCGGGGAAGGAGGGAGGAAGGAAACGGCAGGATCGACGGTAAGGGGGTCTAGGTCCAGGTGCCAGACCTCGGCGATCGCCCGGGTGAGTCCCTGGCGGTTCGGACCGGGATGGCGGGCGATGGCCACAATCAGGTCTCGCAGTTGGCGGCCCGTGGGGCATTGACCGTAGATGTGGAGGCCATCGCGAATTTGGGCCTCTTTCAGTTCGCAGAGGTAGGTGTCGAGGTTGGGGAGGAGAGTAGTCAGGGAGGAGGCGGGGGAGGCGAGGTCTTCCCACAGATGGGTGGCTTGGAGCAGGTTGAGCAGGCGATCGCCAATCACCCCTAAGCGGGTTGGATCGAGGCTTTGGGCTTCGTAATATTCATCGACCAGGGCTTCCACCTGTTGCAGGGGACCGTAGAGTTCGGCCCGGGTCAGGGGCGGAGTGAGGTGGTCTAGGATCACCGCCTGGGCGCGGCGTTTGGCCTGGGATCCCTCGCCGGGGTCGTTGACGATGAAGGGGTACAGATGGGGCATGGGGCCCAGGGCGGCTTCCGGGTAGCAGTCTTGGGAAAGGCCCACTCCTTTGCCGGGTAGCCATTCCAGGTTGCCGTGCTTGCCCAGGTGGATAATCGCCTGGGCGCCAAAATGGTGACGCAGCCAGACGTAAAAGGCCAGGTAGTCGTGGGTGGGCTCTAGGTCGGGGGAGTGGTAGTTAAGGGACGGATCCAGGTCGTAACCGCGGCTGGGTTGAATGCCGATAAAGATGTGGCCGATCTGGAGACCGGGAATGGGGAAGCGGGGCGGGCCATCTGACTGGGCGGGTGGGTTGGCCTCTGCCTCTCTCCAGGACTGGGGCGGTCCCCAGCGAGCTGTGATACCGGCTTGGACGGCGGCGGCGAGGTGGCTAAAGTGCTGAAGGTAAGCCCCCAGGGGAAGAGCCTGGCGAATCGGACGCAGGCCCTCCCCTTCAGGGTCGTTGGTGACCCCGGCGGTGAGCCAGTACATCAGCTCGTCGCCTGAACTGGGCAGAGCACCGAGGGTATAGCCAGCGGCTTGGAGGGCTTGGAGGATGGCGATCGCGCTCTGGGGAGTATCTAGGCCAACGCCGTTGGCGAGGCGGCCATCGCGGTTGGGGTAGTTGGCCAGAATCAGGGCCAGGCGGCGTTCGGCGACGGGGGTACGGCGGAGGTCAGCCCATTGGGCGGCCAGGTCGGCGACGAAGTGGATGCGATCGCGCACGGGCTCGTAGGTGACAATATCGGCCTCGAGGGCCTGGCTGTGCTGGCTTGCGGCCTTGAAGGAAACCGCCCGGGTAATGATGCGTCCATCCACCTCGGGCAGGGCCACGTTCATGGCAATATCGCGGGGGCTGAGGCCCAAACTGTGCTGCGCCCAGGCCGCCTGGGTGCCGCCGCTTAGGATAACCTGTAACACGGGCACATCCAGGGTTTTCCAGAGGTTGAGTTGGGGGGTAGCCCCGTCGAGCTTGGCGACCGAAAAGCTGGTGGTGTTCAACAGCACCGCCACGCCTTCCCCAGCCCCAGGGTTGAGCAGGGCCAGCAACTCGGCCTGCACCTCCGGATCCTGGAGGGAGGAAACAAACACCGGCAGGGGGTCGAAACCCCGCTGGGCCAAGGCATCGCAGAGGCTATCGATGGGGGCAGTGTTCCCCGAGAGATAATGGGCGCGATAGAAGAGGAGGGCGATGCGGGGCAGTGGGGTCGGAGTAGTTGGGTCGAAGGATGGCGGATTTTGACGGTTGAATGGTGTTCGCGCAACGTCTTCGGAGGAGACCCTGGGCCGGGAGGCACCGGGGACCGACGCAACGGGGGACCGATCCCCTGGGGAGAAGCCAGGAGTCAGGCGTTCCGAGGTGCTAGCTGGGAGGTAGCAATACACCCCCACCTTCGGAATGGGTTGGGGGCCAGGGGGGTGGTAGGTGGTTTGGAAACAGCGATCGCACACCCACAGCAACCCGTGGGTGAGGTTATCGACACCGCCCTCATTGAAGTAGCGCCAGAGTTGGTTGGCAACGGTGAGGGGAACGGTGGAGTGGCTGATCAGGTCGGGGGCGGGGCGATCGTCCCCGGGGAGCACGATCAAGTCAGCTTGGGTTTGAGCGACAACCTCCTTCACCACCTCTAGCCCGTAGGACCAGTAGGCTCGGCCCCCCAGTAACCGCAGGATAATCAACCGAGCCTGGCTGAGTACGGCTTCGGCGTAGCTATCAATGGTGAGGGGCTGCTGCAACTGCAACAGATTAGCCCCCCGTAGGCTCGGAAAATTGGCCGGTAAGCGGTTCTGGGCCTGGGCCAGACTTTGCAGCTCTGTATCAGCGGCGGTTAGGAAGACCATATCGGCGGGCGACTGGTCGATGAAAATGACGCCCTCGGTATCCGGAGTCCAGCCCCCGGGGGTTGCAGCTAAACGATGCATAGGTGAAATCTAAAGCAATTCCAAAATCTGAAGGAACTCTAGCGTATGCCGGCAGGGGAGCATGACCCAGCTACTATTGAAAATACTCCGTTCATGGCTATCAGAGGAGCATGGGTACCTAGGGTTCAGTCCAAGGTAGGGATTGGTGTTAACCGTACGGGTTCAGGGTGGGTCAACGAAAGGATTTTTATTTAACCCTGTCCAGGGCCGAGGGCGAAGGAATTGTTGTTTACGGGTCCGACCGACATCAATGATGGTGATCATTGGCACTCATTTGACACGGGCACACCTTGCCCCCCTCTACGGGCATGCCTAGGGTAATCGGCGGCAGTGCCGAGCAGATGATTAGCAGGGCGGCTCTGGAACAGCTAGGGTCTCTTTTAGGGCAGTACAGTCAAACGGCCAACCTGGCCCTGGTGACCGAAGCCGACTATCCCCTGGGTGAGTCAGCCTATCAACGATTCTGGTGTTTAACCGGCCCCTCACTGGCAGTTTTACTCGCCACTCGCCCGGTAGACGGCCTCGACCCCCATGGGGAACAGGTGCTGATTCAGCTCTTCACCACCCGAGCCTCCATTCAAGACTTTCTGGGACAAATCTTGGCCCAGCGGCCCACCGCCAGCCCCCACCATGCCCAACTGGCCGCCCTCTGCCAGAGCCTTAGCGATAGCTCGCCAGAGGCCCAGGCCGACTTTATGTTGGCTTGGCTGCACCTTTGTAGCGAGGCGATGCCGGCAGTCACCTGCCAACCGGTCCAAGATCAACTCAATCGGCAACTGGAGCGTAGCCTGCTGCTGAACCAGGTGGTCACAAAAATTCAAGAAAGCCTGGATCTATCGGTGATTTTGCAGACGACCGTAGCCGAGGTCCGTCAATTTCTCCAGGCCGATCGGTTGCTCATCTATCAGTTTGATTTGGGCCAAGCTGAGCGGCAGCAACTACAGCCCAGGACAGACCAGCCTCGGGAACAGGGGGGCTATATCACCTACGAGTCGAGGGCCAGCGAAACCCTCTCCACGGTGCTTCACTACACCGAGAACTACTGTTTTAGCCAGGCTACCCATGGTCGGACCCGTTATCTGGCCGGGGAAACCTCCGCCGTAGATGATATCAGTACTACCTATGCCGATGCGCCCTGCCTGCACTCCTTTCTCGAACAGATGCAGGTCAAATCCAAGCTAGTGTCACCCATTTTGGTAGGGCAGCAGCTTTGGGGGTTGCTGATTGTTCACCAATGCAGTCACCAGCGCCACTGGGAGCCCTGGGAAATTGAGTTTTTGGGTCACATCGCGGAGCATTTGGCGATCGCCATCAACCAGGCCCAACTCTACCAGCAACTCCAGGAGCAGACCCAAAACCTAGAAATCTGCGTGGTCGAACGCACCCAGGATTTGCGGGATGCCCTAGCCGCTGCCCAGGCCGCCAACCGGGCCAAGAGCGAGTTTTTGGCCACCATGAGCCACGAACTGCGCACCCCGCTGACCTACATCATTGGCATGTCAGCCACGCTGCTGCGCTGGTCCCTGGGCGACCTCAGCAACCGCCAACGGGAATACCTGAACACCATCCATACCAGCGGAGAAAACCTGCTCAGCGTCATCAACGACATCTTAGAAGTCTCAAAAATTGAGTCCGGGCGGACGGTACTGGAGATTCGGGAGTTTTCCCTCAGTTCCCTCAGCCGCCAGAGCGTAGATGCCTTTCGCCCCGAGGCCTCTAAACACGGCCTAGACATTGGCCTGGATTTGAAGCTGGCCCCCGACCAGGATAGTTTCGTGGCCGATCCCCGCCGCCTTCGGCAAATTCTCAACAACCTGCTCAGTAACGCGATTAAGTTCACCCCTGCGGAAGGCAAAGTGACCCTACGGGTTCGCCGAGAACCCAACGTCGCCGTCTTTGAGGTGAAGGACACGGGCATTGGCATCCCCGAAGCCGCCCAGCCCCTGTTATTTGAAAAATTTCAGCAATTGGAAAATGTGCGCCAACGGGAATACCAGGGAACTGGCCTAGGGCTGGCCCTCACCAAACAGTTGGTTGACCTCCACGGTGGCTCCATCAAAGTTTTTTCCGAGGTGGGGGTGGGGTCAATCTTTACAGTCCGCATTCCTTTGCAGCGGCTGACTGGGCCCACCTATCTACCCCCTGCTACAGCCAGTAACGAACCAGCCCTGGGTCGTATTCTGTTAGTCGAAGACAACGAAGAAAGCGCCAGCCTAATTTGCGATATGTTGACCGCCGCCGACTACCAGGTGGTTTGGATTATCGATGGATCGCGGGTGATGGACCAAGTCGAGTTACTGCAACCCGCCGCGGTGATTGCCAACGTTAATATGGCCGGGGCCAATGGCTACGAGCTGCTGGCCAGCCTACACCGAACCAGTCGCTACCAAGAGATTAAGCTCCTGGCGATCATCGATGACCAAAATCCGGAGCAAGACCAGCGAGCTCGCAGCGCTGGAGCCCAGGCCACCTTGACCCAGCCCATCCACCCCAAACAGTTGCTGACCACGGTGAATCGCCTCATGACTGCTCAGGTTGTCTAACCATCCCCCTGGGCAGAGCCGCAAACCTAGGTTTCAGAGGTAGAAGAAGGACTGTTGAAGGCGGGGGTTAGGTAGGCCACCAGAGCCCCAATCAAGAAGCCAGCCACGTTGCGGGTCAGGGGTAACCAATCGCTGGTGCGGGTGACCACCGGACCAATGCCGAAGGCGAGAAACAGAATGCCCCACAGCGGTGAAAAAATCAGTACCCACTGCCAGGCCAAGATTTGCCCCGGCTTACGGGGATGGGCGGCAAAGCCACAAATCACCCCTCCCACCACTGAGGTAATCAGGGTGAGAATCCATTGCTCCTGGGGCAAACCGGGCACCACATTGCAGCCTCCCTGGCGCAGGCAGGTTTGAATCGACTCTAGGGCACTGAGAATAGAATTATCCTCTCCATTCTCTCGGACGAAGAACTGATTGCCGTAGCGGGTTTGCAACTCAATCCAGAAGGTACGAGGGAGCAAGTCGTAAACGGCATCGCCAACGCTGAAGTTGAGCAGGTTGCCACCGCGAGGGTCAGCCACTAGCATGACGCTGCGATCGTCTAGACCCCAAAAGTCCTTAACCGCTCGGCCAGGGGTGCGATCGTATTGGGTCAGTACCCTCAGCTTCCAGCCCGTTTCGGTTTCAAACTGGGTTAACTGGGTGTTGAGGTCTTCCTCCTGGCGGGGGGTGAGCGATTTAGCCAAATCGATAATGGCGGTTTTTTCCTCAGGCAAGAGCTCTGGGTTGTCAAAGGCTTGGGCCGGAGCCATGGGCAACCAGACGCAAACGCTGACCAAACCGACCAAGAGCAGCTTCAGAACTTGCTTCATACCGACTTACTACCCGAAAGAATTGAGAATCCCTAAGCTTAACTGTCAGGGAAGGCAGATCCGCACTAACTGCGGGTGACTAGATCTTAATTTAGACTATAACTTTGTTTACAGTTATTTACAAAATTCTCATCTGACCCTGGGAGGGGCCGGGCGGGATGGCAACAATAGCCCCACCCCCCAGTAACTGAGCGGCTCGTAGAACCCAGTGGTCTCGGTGGCGTAGGGAGCTCCCGTAGATCGGGTGAGAGGGTCAA
>DVEE01000121.1 GCA_015295885.1 Leptolyngbyaceae cyanobacterium M65_K2018_010 | reverse complement strand
GTCAAGGTCGACGGCCGGCGAAATTTCTGGCACCACCCCAAAGATGGGCACCAGATAAATCATGAGCTTTAAGCGTTCCAGGGTTTCCCCCGAGGCGGGTGTGTTTTTTTTCATAGAATCGGCCCTGGCCTGTGGATTTTCAAAAACTGCGTTTGGATGGGTCGTCCGTGGGCAGTTCTACCCCCAAAGTGGGCATCGAAAATACCTTGATTGTGCCACCGCCGAGCATTTTTGGGGGCCGGGCGCGGGTTGGCGACCCGCCAGGTGGGTAGCGGTTTCATCACGGTAGCAACTGTAATGGATCTCCCACGGTCAGTAGGCGACCCGCCTGGTTGAGAATGTTAGTATTCACCGCCAGGCGATAGAAATGGTTGAACCGATTGGGGTGGGTCCAAGGGGGTAGGGTGGCCGCTCGCCGCTGGCTGAAGATGGTTTGGAAATCTGGGCTCGGCTGGCCAGTCACCGAATCCCGAGTGGGGACCACACAGCGCTGGCAGGGGTTGATGCCTTCCAGGACGACTGCACCCAGGGTAAACCGCACGGGGGTAGCGTTTGGGCTAAACAGCCGGTCTTCCCAGAAGGCTGGCACGCCATCAATTTCCAGATTGGTCCGCAATCGCCGCCGCACCTCTGCCACTGTCAGGTGAGGGTACCAACTGGCCACAGTGGCCAGGGTCGCTCGGCTAATCAAGGTGGGACCGTTAGCGGCGGTGTCATCGGGGAAGCCGGTTTGGCGGTTTTCCTGGAGCCTGACCGGCTGTTGAAAATACTCACTGAGCCAGACTTCCAAGGCAGGGCGCTGGCGGTCTAAATCAAACTGGGCGATCGCGCCGGTGCCCTCCACGGTCCAGGTCACTGAGCGCCGATCGGCCCCAAAGGTGCTCCGCAGCCGATGCACGGCCGCATTTCGTTTGCCGTTGATAAAGCGGTTTTGAGCATCCACCAGGGCATAGGCCCGATCATCCTGCAAGGCGCCGCTGGCGAGCACCCTGGCCTGGGACACAGAGACGCCATCCAGGGATTTAATCGGAAAAATATCGATGCGGGCCAGGTAGGGGGACATGGCTTATGGAGCAAAGTTACGGTGGCATCGGCGCACGGTCATCGCTGCGAGCCCTGACCGTCTGGAGTCTGACGGGCCTCTGCCGGCAGAATCTATGGGTTTAGAATACCGATGGGTTCAAGATACCGAATTTCTGTCCCCGGAGGCCTAGAAAATGACCCCCGGTCCAGCTGAGACCGGAGGTCGAATCAGGGTGCATCTACCTCTCGATCATTCGTCTGGAATCCTTTTCTTCCGGGAAAACCCCGAGACTTTACTCAGCCTTGAAACAAACCCGATATGATCCAAACACTGTGTAAACTTTGTCTCTTTGCTGATGCCTGCTACCCCTGGTTCTATTAGCTTTCAAACCGCCGCTTTGCCTGTCCAGGGATTGCCTCTGGCCCCGGCTGTTTACCTAGTGGGGGCCGGCCCCGGTGATCCCGAGCTCTTGACGGTGAAGGCCCAGCGTCTGATCAGCCAGGCTGATGTGATTCTCTACGCTAATTCCCTGGTGCCTGAGCAAATCTTAGCCTGGGCCCGCCCCGACGCAGAACGTCTAGGGACCGCGGCCATGACCCTGGAAAACCTGCTGCCGTTGATGATTGAACGGGTGCGGGCAGGGCGTTCCGTAGTGCGTCTGCAATCCGGGGATCCCAGCCTTTACAGCGCTATCCATGAGCAAATTCAAGCGTTGGCCGAGGCGGAGATCCCCTTTGAGGTAGTGCCGGGGATTAGTGCCTACCAGGCGGCGGCGGCGAAGCTCAACGCAGAGTTGACCATTCCAGGCCTGGTACAGTCGATTATCCTGACCCGCATCAGTGGTCGCACCCAGGTCCCCCCCAGGGAAGACCTGGCGGCCCTGGCGGCCCACCAAACTAGCCTCTGCCTGTACCTCAGCGCCCGCCATGTGGAAGCCGCCCAGGCCCAGTTGTTGCAGCACTACGAGGCCGATACGCCGGTGGCCATTTGTTTTCGGCTGGGGTGGCCGGATGAGCAAATCTGGTTGGTGCCCCTGAACGCCATGGCCGCCGCTACCCGGGACCATCACCTGGTGCGTACCACCGTATACCTGATTAGCCCAGCCCTGCGAGGGGGAGCGGTGCGGTCTCGCCTCTACAGTCCCGACCACACCCATCTATTTCGCCCTAAACCCTAGGCTTAGGGGGCAGGGGGGCTGGTCTCAGTCCTAGGGGGTTTCCGGTACGGATTCATTGAGCCGGCGTAGTTCCTGCAGGGATTGATCCAGCGACTCTAGCAACTGGTCAGCGGTCTGGGAGGACAGGCTTTGGCGAGTCTGGATCATGGTGTTGACGACCTTTAGGCAAGCCTCCAGGCCCGCAGCAAACTCGAAGCGAGTGAGGCTCTGGTCCCCTCGAAAGCGGTGGTCCGGATAGCCGCTGAGGCAACCGTAGACGCCCGCTAAATTGAGCAGAGCCTGGTAAGCCCAGTGATCCGTGGGCACATCGGTAAAGGGCAGTATCCGCTGACCCTCAGCCCCTCCATCGGCGACATGTGCCGGCCCGGCTGGGGGAACTGGCTCTGCCCAGGCTGGGGCGATCGCGGCGGCACCGGCCAACCCAATCACGACCCCCAACCCGACCCGTGTCCATCCCTTGCCAGCCATAGCCCCTCTACCCAATAACGCTCTGGTGTGATTGTGGCAAAAACTCCCCCCACCGGGGGCGGGCAAACCCCGGCCCCCCGGCACCAGGGCTACAGTTGACCGCAGTCGGCAATGACCACCGGCTGGCTGGTTCGTCCGCTCGAACTGCCCACCTGTTCCATGGCGCTAACCACCTCCAGGCCTTCCACTACACTGCCAAAGACCACGTGCTTGCCATCCAGCCAGGGAGTAGCCACGGTGGTTAAAAAGAATTGGGAGCCATTGGTGTTGGGACCGGCGTTGGCCATGCTCAGGAGCCCTGGGCCTGTATGTTTGAGGGTAAAGTTTTCATCGGCAAACTTGGCTCCGTAGATAGACTCACCGCCGGTGCCGTTGCCCCGGGTGAAGTCGCCCCCCTGGCACATAAACTCAGGGATGATGCGATGGAAGGCTGAACCCTTGAAATGGAGGGGTTTTCCGGAGGTACCGAGGCCCTTTTCCCCCGTGCAGAGGGCGCGAAAGTTTTCTGCGGTTTTAGGGGCCACATCCGCCCGTAGTTCCATCACAATGCGGCCCGCTGAGACCCCACCGATGGTGATGTCAAAGAATACCCTGGGATTGGCAGATTCAGATTCAGTCATAGGGGGATGCCGGAGGAGAATAGTTAACCTTTGTCATTAAGCCATAGTTTGGCCCGTAACGGTGCAAACGGCCCCATGGGACGGCTAAATTCCTGGCTGGTCCGCTGAACCCTGGTGGCGAGAACTCAGACTGCAAGCCAAGCCAAGCCCATCGTGGAGCATGTCCTGGTGCCTGAGGGCAGGATCTACCCGGAACTGAATTTGGTCAGGGGTCAAGGGTGCGCCGTTAGCGTAGATGTCGAGCCAGCGCTGGGTCATTTCTTCAACGGACTCAGGCCAGCGCTGGGCGGGGTCGCTGGGCGGGGTCGCTACATTCAGGTCAAAGCCAGGCCAATGGAGATCGGCCATCAGATGGGCCACCTTGGGGTCGTAACTCAGGGCAAAGCCGCGACCACCCTCCGCAGCGGCCATAATCAGGGCATGGAAGCGCATGGCAATGGTCATCTCCACACCGCGAAAGAGGCCCTTGAGCTGGCGGGGATCATCGAGAGTGTAGATGCGACTGGGCCCAGGTAGTCGAGGTTGGATGTATTGGGCAATGGGCAGGTCCTTGCTGGGCTGAAAGGGCACCAGCAACAGGCAGGTCTGGGTGGCTTTTTGGAACCCCGCCAGGGCCTGGGTGAGCTGATCTAGGCGGCTTTCGGTTAACCAGGGGTGGGGCCGCAGGGCAACGGCCACCCTAGGGGCGGGCAAATCCCACAGTCCTTCTACGGGGGTGGACTGCAAGGCCCACACGGGGTCTGGCGCCTGCATACCGGGCACCTGCCAGCGGGCTAGCCAGGTGGTAGATCCACTATCTCGCACGCTTACCCCACTGCAGTGGCCCAGGGCATAGCGTCCTAGGGCGCGGCTAAGCCTGTGGTGGAGGGGGCCAATGCCCTGGGCCCAAGCTAGGGTTTTCAGGCCTAGCCCCTGGGCCAGGATGAGCAAGCCACTGTAGTAGATGGGGTTTTGCCAACTGGTGGCGTCCTGGATTAAGCTACCGCCCCCCAAAATTAACAGGTCAGCCTGACGCAGGGCCGCCAGGACTGGCCCCAGGCGCTTACGGGGCACGGCATGCACACCGTAGCGCTTTGCGGTTTCGGCGGGGTTGCCGGACAAGACTATTGGGGTAATCTGGGCCGGCAGCATCTGCAGCAGGGTTGCCAACAGAGCCTCATCGCCGCCATTGCCCATGCCGTAGTAGCCGCAAAGAACTGCTCGCATAGTCCACTAACCTGGGCCGATCGCTGTATCCCTGGCCCCTCTCTCTCTACAATAGAGGCTGTCGTCCCGGAACCGAACCATGCACGCGCTCTCTTTCCCCACTTGGATGATTCACATCTCTAGCGTATTGGAGTGGATGGTGGCCATGGGGTTTATCTGGCAGTTTGCGGCGGTGCGGCAGCGACCGGTGTGGCGATGGTTAGCCATTGCCATGTTTCCCGCCCTGATCAGCGCCATGGCCGCCTGCACCTGGCACTTCTTCGACAATGATCCGGGCTATAGTTGGCTGGTGACCCTCCAGGCCGCTATGACCGTGGTGGGCAATACCACCCTCTGCCTGGCCGCCTGGTGGATCTGGCGGCAGAGCCAAGCGCCAGCATCCGGAGGGTAGCACGCCCAGCCTCAACAGCTAGTCTCCCAGGCTCTCTTGCCGATCCTCCCTGGCCAATTACCCCAATGCTCGACAAAAATACCCTCTTTGCCCTCTCCCTCTTTCCCTACCTGGGATTTCTGTGGTTTTTGACCCGCACTAAGGAAACGCCCAGGCTGGCTTTACTGGGCTTCTATTTGCTGCTGGTGTTTGTGGTAGTCACCATTCCAGCGGGGATTTATGCCAAGGCGAACCTGCATCAAGAACTGGCCAATGTGGACTGGTTGCACGGTGGGGCTGAGGCGTTTTTAACCCTGTCGAATATTTTTGTCGTGCTGGGTTTTCGGCAGGTGGTGGTGAGAGCCCAGCCTCGGTCAACCCTGGCCGTGAATCCGCCCGCTTCGGTATCCAGTCAAGATCCTTGACCCGGCCACTGGGCTGGCCGCTGGCCGGGCCCCATTCCCCCCAGCGCTGTAAATAATCGCTACCCTGGCCCGCTACCCCGCTACCTAGAGACCGGAAAATCCCCGCCAGGTAGACTCTTTTCGGGACTGGGAATTAGCTCTGAGACTGGGGGGACGGTAGGGTTGGGGGCACAGGGCCAAAGATGCGATCGGTCAACCGCACGTACCAGGCCGCCGCCTGCACCTGAATGATGTAAGCCATGGCAATGATCAGGGCAATTTCGGAGCCTTGCTCCCGGCCAAAGCTGGTCATGGCGATCGCTAGGGCAATGGAGAGATTGCGCATCACTGTGCCGTAGACCAGGGCGATCGCATCGCCGCGGTTAAAGAAGAGCTTGCCCACAATGGTACTGAGCAAAAAGTTGCCAGCGTACAAAATCGCCAGGGGCACCAAAAACGAGAGCAACACCAGGGGATTACCGACAATGTCCTTGGCCTTCAGCGCCATGGCCACGAACACCACCCCCAAAACGCCTAGGGTGGAAAAGGCGGGAAACTTTTGCTTCAGGTTCTTGTGGTACTTATCCGCTCCCACCGTGCGAATCAGGGTAAACCGGGTAGCCAGCCCCAGCACCATGGGCAGGAAGACAATGATAATGATCTGACGAAAGATATCGGCCAGGGGAATTTCCACCACGGCCCCCATCAGCCCTTTGGCGTAGAGGGGGGTGGCCAAAGACCCCAGGATGAGGCCAATCACGGTCATTTTCACTGCAGCACTAACGTTACCCCTGGCAAACCCCGTCCAGGAAATCGTCATGCCGCTGGTGGGTAAGAGGGAGGCCAGGAGCAAACCCAGGGCCACCAAGGGCTGGTTAGCAAAAAACAGTTGCCCCATCCCAAAGGCAAAAAAAGGCACCACGGCGAAGTTGATCAATTGAGTCACCAATTGCACTTTGGTGTCCCCCCCCGATAGCACCTCTTGAATTTGCAAGTTCACCATCATGGGATAAACCATGAGAAAGGTGAGGGGAATAATGAGCGCCTTTAGGGGGGCTGGATTCGTCAACGCACCGACGATAATGCCCGCTACCATACAGGCCGGCACGGACCAGACCAGATTTTTTTGAATAAAGTTGAGAAATTTCCACACGACGATCACCTTCCCGCTTAGACGCCCACCACAGCCGCTTCTGGCAGTCGATCAATCACCGCTTGCATTTTTTGACTGGCCTCTAGGGCAATTTCCCTGGCCCTGGGGCTAGGAAGGGCCGCAAACATCGCGATTGGATCAATGGCGGACACCTCTATACGACCATCCTCATACTCTTGAACCACCACATTACAGGGATAGAGCACCCCAGCCCTGGGGTCGAGCTGAAGCATGGCATAGGCAATCTGGGGATGGCAGGCTCCCAAAATGGTATAGCGACGAAAATCAACATCCAGCTTTTTCTTAAAGGCAGCCTGGGCATCAATTTCCGTCAGCACTCCAAAACCCTCCTGGCTGAGTGCCTCGACGACCCGGGCCATGGCCTCGTCAAAGGAGGCATCCACAACTTTAGTGAAGTGGTACATAAAAAATCCTTGCATCAAGTTATGTATCGAACCAGCGGAGACGTACAGGCTCCAAATATCATTTAATAACTAAATGGTAGAATAGTCAAATAGCCTTACTTTCTATTTGCGGGTCAGAGCCTGGATGAGCCATCCAGGCTGCTCTGTCCGAGGTTCCGCCCTGGAGGACGGCTACTTGGGGGTCAAGTCCTCGCACCCATCTTTAATCACGCAATCTAAGGATCCAATCACGATGGCCAATGTTGTTGTAATCGGAGCCGGGCTCGGCGGGCTACCGGCGGCTTACGAACTCCGGCATTTTCTGCCCCCAGACCACTCAGTGACGCTTATTTCTGAGCATGGGAAGTTCACCTTCATTCCGGGTCTGATTCAAGTAGCCCTAGACCTCAAGCCCCTCGACCAGATACAGCTTGACCTAGCCCCCTTAGCCCAGCGCCACGGCCTAAATTGGGTGCAAGGTACGGTCACGGCCCTCGACCCTCGGCAACGGCAGATTACTGTGGATGGACAGCGTACCCTGTCCTACGACTACCTGACCATCGCCACTGGGGCCTCCCTGGCCTTTGACCGGGTTCCTGGTCTGGGGCCCCACGGCGGTTTTACCCAATCGGTGTGTACCCCCGACCATGCTTTGCAAGCACGTCAGGCCTGGCAGGAGTTTTTGGCCAATCCCGGCCCCTTGGTGGTCGGAGCCGCGCCAGGGGCGGGCTG
>DVEE01000573.1 GCA_015295885.1 Leptolyngbyaceae cyanobacterium M65_K2018_010 | reverse complement strand
CCGCCGATAACCCCTTTAAGGAGCACCAAACGGCGTTGAGCGATCGCTTCCGCATGTTGGAACTGCTGATCGATGAGTTGCCGGTGCCGCCTGGTCGGGTCCAGTTCCATCCGGAACTCAGCCATATGCGATCCATCGTCACCATTGAGCGGGCCCAGCAACGGTGGCCAGAGGCTGAATTTTCCCTGGTGGTGGGTTCAGACTTGGTCACCCAGTTGCCCCGTTGGTATCGAGCAGAAGACATTTTTGCCGCCGTGGAAATTCTTGTCGTGCCTCGCCCGGGCTATCCCCTCACCGAGACGGGTCTACAGGCCCTACGCCAGCACACCCCAGTGACCGTGGCCGAGTTGCCCCAGCAAATTGACGTGGCCTCCTCCGACTATCGCCAGGCCGAGGCCGAACTCACCCTCACCCCTGCCGTTCAAGCCTATATTGCCCAACACCACCTCTACCCATGCCCGGAAAACTCCAGAAAAACCCTGATCACCCCCTGACTAAACTGGCTTTGGCCGATTTTAAGGTGGGGGTAGACAATGTGATCTTCTCCGTGGATACGGACCAGAATCGGCTGTTGGTGCTGCTGGTGATGCGTCACCAAGAACCTTACATGGGCTACTGGAGCTTGCCGGGCACCCTGGTGCGCCAGGGGGAATCTTTGGAAGATGCGGCCTACCGAGTCCTGGCTGAAAAAATTCGGGTCAACCACCTCTACCTGGAACAGCTCTATACCTTTGGCGGCCCCCACCGTGACCCCCGGGAGGATGCCCAGGCCTACGATGTGCGCTATCTCTCGGTGAGCCACTTTGCCCTGGTCCGCTTTGAGGAGGCAACCCTGATTGCCGATGGAGTCTGTGGCATTGCCTGGTATCCCCTGGCCCAGGTGCCCAGACTGGCCTTTGATCACCACCAAATTCTCAGTTATGGCTATCAACGCCTGCGCAACAAGTTAGAGTACAGCCCCATTGCCTTTGACGTACTGCCGGAGGTTTTTACCCTAGGCGATCTCTATCAACTCTACGTGGCGGTCCTGGGGGAAGGATTTGCCGACTATTCCAACTTTCGCGCCCGCCTGCTCAAGCTTGGCTTTTTGCAGGATACGGGCCACAAAACCTCGCGGGGAGCGGGCCGACCCGCCAGCCTTTACCGTTTCAATGCCGAGGCTTTTGCGACCTGTCAAGATAAACCGATGGTTTTTATTTGATGAAATCCCTAGAAACCGAACCCTCACCCTGACCGACCAGGAGCGGTCGGTCTTTTTCCAGCGATGCCTGCGTCTGGCTCACCCCTGCTCTCTGGCCGACGTTCTCAACCAAACCATCTGTCAGGATGTGTTCACGGCCCTGCCTTACTTACCGCTGGGGTTTGTGGATTTATTAATCGCTGATCCTCCCTATAACCTCACAAAAGACTTTAATGGCAGCATCTTTAAGCAGCGCGATCGCGATGCCTATGCCACCTGGCTAGAAACCTGGATTAGCCAAGTCAAACCTCTGCTCAAACCCGATGCATCTGCCTATTTCTGTGCCGACTGGGCCACTTCAACGATTTTGTATCCCGTTCTCGACCGACACTTTATGGTTAGAAATCGCATCACGTGGGAACGGGAAAAAGGACGCGGGGCCAAAGGCAATTGGAAAAATGCCTGTGAAGATATCTGGTTTTGTACCGTCTCTGACCACTACTACTTTGATGTGGAGGCGGTTAAACTGAAGCGCCAGGTGATCGCCCCCTATCGCACGCCCGCCGGGCAACCCAAAGATTGGCACGAGCACGGAGACCAGCCCCATCGCCTCACCCATCCGTCTAACCTGTGGACTGACATCACGGTGCCCTTTT
>DVEE01000155.1 GCA_015295885.1 Leptolyngbyaceae cyanobacterium M65_K2018_010 | reverse complement strand
CCTTTGCCCGACGAACTTTAATCTGTCTTCAGTGTAAACAACCCGACTTGGTTAAGATTGAAGACACCCTTTGCTTTTGCGTTAGCTACGGCTACCCCCAATACGTCCATGCCCGATACGTCTATTCCTTTGGCGCAGCACTACCACGATCGCACCAAGTACGATCCTGAAACCCTATCGGCCAAGGCCAGAACCCTAGACTTTGCCCATCAACCTGTGCCCTTCAAGACCTACCAGGTAGGCGTCGAGGTTGATCTAAAGCCTTACCTGGATAGTTCAACGACGGGGGAGCAAGCGGACGCCGACGAATGGATGCGTCTGTCTAGGCTATTGATTAACGCCTACGGGTTAACGGCAAAATTTCCTACCCCTACGGGGCAAACTTTTTACCTGCGATCGGCGCCCTCAGCGGGGGGGCTATACCCGGCAGAGCTATATCTGGTGTCCAGGGGGACTCGCCTGTTACCCGCCGGCCTGTATAACTATCAGGCCCGCACCCATAGCCTTTGGCGCTATTGGGATGATCACAACTGGCCAGCATTACAGCAAGCCTGTTTTTGGCATCCGGCCCTGGAGGCCACCCAAATGGCCCTGGTGGTTACGGGGGTGTTTTTTCGGTCGGCCTGGCGTTATCAGGACCGGGCCTACCGCAGGATTTGCCTGGATGTGGGCCATCTGCTCGGCAATATTGAACTGGCTAGTGTCCTGACCGACTACCGGCCACACCTGATTGCCAGCTTTGCCGATGAATTAATGGCTCAGTTACTTTACCTCGACCCCGATCAAGAAGGGGCGATGGCGGTCTTACCCCTGGCTGACCTATTGGCCGTGGAACAAAACCTGCCTCACTTTAAGTCAGTTTTTGCCACCCCCTGCCAGACGGATTTTAGGGCAGTGCCCGATGGCGAACTCCTGACCTATTTCCACCAATCAACGGCCATTGAAGTCACCCAGAACATCCCTAAATGGGCTTTGCGCCCCAGAACCGAGCCAGAACCTACCAACCCTCTAGAAGACAAATACAACTTTCCCTTTTGTTTGCGGGTACCCACCCCTACGGCCCCAATCGCCTGGGGAGAACATCTGCAACCCCTGGAAACAACCATCCTGAAACGACGGTCTACCCGCAAATACAGCGGCGGGGCCATTTCCCTAGAGGCCCTCAAGCAACTGTTAGACTTCACCTACCAGCCCCACCACTATCACGATCAGGGTTTTGATGGGGATCCCGACTACTGCGAGGTGGACCTGCTGCAAACCTTTGTGGTGGTGTCTGACGTAGATGGCCTGGAAGCGGGCTGCTACTACTACGCGCCTCACTGTCAGGAACTTCGCCAGGTACGGTTTAAGCAGTTTCGCCGCGAATTGCATTATCTCTGCTTGGGCCAGGAGCTTGGCCGCGATGCCGCTGCGGTGCTATTTCACACCGCTGACCTACAAGCTGCCAGTCAGGCCTATGGCGATCGCGTCTACCGCTACCTGCACATGGATGCTGGCCATCTGGCCCAACGCTTAAACCTGGCCGCGATCTATCTAGGGCTGGGGGTAAGCGGCATAGGCGGCTTTTTTGATGACCAGGTCAATGACGTGCTGGGCATCCCAGCCGATGAAGCCGTGATTTACATTACAACCTTGGGGCAACCCGGTTAAACAGTTGTTTAATCAGGGTTATCCCAGCTACAGTGGGCCGCCAAGGGATCGTAAGAACTCTGGGGTTTGGGGATATCAGCCTAGTCCTTAGCTGGAACCAGAGCGCTGTTGGGCTTTTTAGACAACCTCTAGGGGCTGACCTAGGGGATCCGCAGGACAATAAGATCCCGGTGGTGATCGGTAGTG
>DVEE01000075.1 GCA_015295885.1 Leptolyngbyaceae cyanobacterium M65_K2018_010 | reverse complement strand
GAGGGGCTAAAACGTACTCATAAAGCAGCCCCCCCAGCAACAGGCCAGCCAAAAATAGCCACCGCCATAACTCTGCTGCCGCAAAGGTGATCGCTCCATTGATCATGCCGCTAATACCGGCAATTCGACCGTTAAAGGCCAATAGCACCGTTGCACTCAGGCCAATCAGCACTCCGCCGAATAAGCCATACCACCATTCAATTGCCATGGGAAAACCTTTGATTTACCGCTTAACGATATAGTAATACGCCTAACTGAGATTGGCACTCCCACGGCCAAACCTCCCTCCAGCGCAAGACAAAGCCGCCAATTGATGCTATACGGTAGTCAGCGAGACAGGGAGCTAGGCAACCATGGCTATTGATCTGGGCCGTACTCCCATCGGGGTTGGGATGATGGTAGGGCCAGGATGGATTCCCTCCCTACTCGGGCAAATTCTCAAAGAGCCGATCACGGACCCGGTTGCTATCTTTCTAACGATTTTGGCCACTATGCTAGTGGCCCCTCTGATCGTAGAGCGGTTACGGCTGCCAGGTATTATTGGGCTTATTTTAGCGGGAGTACTGGTCGGTCCCCACGGACTCGGTATTCTGGAGCGAGATCAAACCATCGTGCTGCTAGGGACGGTGGGACTGCTGTTCCTGATGTTTCTAGGAGGGCTAGAAACCAGCCTGGATGATCTTAAACGCAAGGCTGACCAGCCTGTGATTTTCGGCTTAGCTACGTTCACTGTGCCCATGGTCCTGGGAACTGGGGTGATGTTGGTGCTGGGATACAGTTTCTGGGCTGCCGTGCTGGTGGCCTCCTGTTTTGCCTCCCACACCCTGGTCGCTCTACCGGTACTCAATAAGCTAGGCATCATGCGCCACCCTGCTTCGACCGCCACCCTAGGGGCCACCCTAATTACCAACGTACTGGCTCTATTGGTACTAGCGGTAGTGGTCAAAGCGGATCAGGGCGATCTAACCTTGGGCTTCTGGCTCTTTTTAATGCCAGCCCTGGCTATTTATACTTTTGCGGTACTGTGGGGGGTGCCTAAGCTCGGTCGATGGTTCTTTAAGCAGTTTGGCCACGATGAAGGGGCTGAATTTACCTTTGTGTTAGCCGCCCTTTTTGTGGTGTCCTACCTGGCTAGCCGAATCGAAATTGAACCCATTGTGGGGGCCTTTTTAGCTGGGGTGGCCATCACTCAAATTATTCCTCGCCTGAGCCCCTTAATGAACCGGGTTCAATTCATTGGCAATACCCTGTTTGAATTACTCAGTAAATTTGTAGCCGCCTGGGGGGCGGCTCGTTGGTTTGGCTGGCGGTTTCCCAGTGCCATGGTCATGTTTGGCTTATCCATGGCTCAGGCCGCCTCTACTCTGGCTGCTATCACCATCGCCTTTGACATTGGGCTGGTGGATGAGTTGGTTGTCAATGCCATAATTGTGATGATTTTAGTGACCTGTGTCCTGTCACCCTGGGTGGTTGCCCGCTGGGGACCTCAGTTGCAAGCCCTGGCTAAGGATGCCACTCACCCAGGCGATACCCCATCCACCTCCCCCGCGACCCGGTTAGGCCAGCGAATTTTAGTCCCCGTGGCCAATCCCAGCACGGAAGACAATCTCTTGCAATTGGCGATTATTTTGACTAAACGGGTCAAAGGCAAGCTGTTGCCGCTCCATGTGTTGCCCGATCGCAATCAACCCATCACTGAGGCCGATAAAACCCGTCAACGCCGCCTGCTGGAGACCGCAGAAACCATTGCTCACGCCGCTAACACCTCCGTTGAACCGATTGGACGGATCGATGATTCCATTGCCCGGGGCATTCTAAGGGCTCTTCAAGAACGGGACGCGGATTTGCTGATTTGCGGTTGGAAAGGATATTCCACCTACCAGGAGAATTTCTTTGGCAGTGTCATTGATACCCTGGTGCGGTCCACCCCGATCCCTGTGGCAGTTAGTCGCTTCCCCCAGCCCATAGAAAATACAGAACAAGTCATCCTGGCGCTAACCAAACCAAAAACTCCGCTGAAGGACATTCAAGTCACCCTGGCCCTGGCTCAGGGGCTCGCCGAGGAGCTTAAGGCTCCCCTGCGGGTCTTAACCGTTACCCTGGGTTCGGCCCGTGATCAGCAGTTGACCACCTGGTTACAGGATCAATCCCTATCGGTGCAGCCGCTACAGGGTAATGCGGTGCGGCGGATCTCAGAGATAATCCAGCCCAACACCTTGCTCATCCTCATCGCCAGTACCTACAATGTGGGGCAATCCGCCCTCGGACGGGAACCTGAGGCCATTACCCGGGCTAACTGGGAAACCAACCTGATGATTATGAATTATCCCAGCCAGGACAAATGACCGGGTCTACCATAAATGGAGCCTTGCCGTTGGGCTACCGAGGTAAGCCCACCACAGAACAAGGGGTATGCTCCGCCAGTTGGTTAACCAGGCGATGGTTAGCCGTGTAGCAGCCTAATAACAACAGGTCGGCCTCCACTTCCTGGGCCACTTGACTGAGTTCCCCAGCCACCGATCCAACTCGTAAGTGGGCATGGAGGGCACCCCGCCACTCGCTGGCCAGACAACGGGCCTGCCACAAAATCCTGTCGGCGTCAGCAATGGCCTTAGGTCGGGTGGCATCAACCACGTAAACCACATGTACCAACACGGGATTGGCCTTGACCAAGCGGGTTTGGTGAGCTACGCAAAGGGCTAAATCGAGAGCGGCTTGACTATGGGCCGAACCATTGAAACCCACCACGAAGCTAATAGTTGCTTCTGCAGGGTTGAGATGGGTTCGAGGCGATTTGGCCCGGGACAGGAACACAATGTTTTGAGCCAAGTTATCACGGTCCAAGGCCGTTTCTAACCGTCTCAGCATAGGTTTGAGCCAGGCTTGAGTATCCTCCCTAGGAGGAGTATCAAGAATAGAACGTTTGGCCTTCACTGGGGCCGGTGGGTGGGTGAGAGTCCGTTGATAAACAGCGAACAAGCCGTGTTACCACGACTCAGGACACTGAAACTGCCAACAGTTCAAGCAATGCTGACGATTCAGTCTCCCCTCAATGCCGACGAGGTTAGCTGCCGGGCTAGGACTGAGAGATGTCCCTTTCCGATGACCCCCAGTGGGGTTTTAGAACTCGGAAACACGCCCCTTTGTTGGTTCCCCCGCTCTAGCAGGCTGTGGGACCGCTAGACTAGGCTGACTTGTTCGATAGCTCTAGTGTAGCCTCCTCAACCTTGAAATGCCCAAGGGGCACTGCCCCCCTACCAAAAATTCACAGTTCAAACAGATTGATAGGGGCTCGTATCACCTACCCGCGACCCCTATCAGTTAAGTAGGCGGGTGCAATTCAATAGAAGATGCGGTTGGGGGTGGAGGGGGTAGAACTCCCTGGCTGGGGGCTTCGGCGTGAGCTTAGCCGAACGACGCAGCCCCCAAACTCCTCTCTTCCAATTAACGAGACTCGGCTACTTGGGGCTTTGAAGAACTGGAATTCATCGGCCTGATAGCAAGGTTGGGAATGACCCCTTAGGATTAAATAGCTCGATGAATCTTTAGCTTCCTGCATCCTCAGTGACCACTTACCGCAACCCGGCCCCCACCGTTGATCTCATTATCGAACTGCTGCACCATCCCCATCGTCCAATTGTGCTGATTGAACGCCACCATCCACCCCTGGGCTGGGCCTTACCGGGTGGCTTTGTAGATTACGGTGAATCCGTCGAAGTGGCCGCCCGCCGCGAGGCCCTGGAAGAAACCCAACTGGCGGTTACCCTGGTGGAGCAACTGGCGGTCTACTCCGACCCCCAGCGAGACCCTCGCCAGCACACCCTCAGCGTGGTGTTTTTGGCCACCGCCACCACTGATCCCATCGCCGCAGACGATGCCAAAACCGTCGCCATCATCAACCCCTGGGACAGTCCTACCGATCTTTGCTTTGATCACGATCGCATTTTGCGCGATTATTGGCAGTACCGATTCTATGGCCAACGTCCTCGCTTTGGCACGGACCTCTAGGGCCTCGGCCTCCCCCTGACTATCCAACCTCTACCTATTCATCTTGCCCCCATGGAACGTACCATCATCAACACCCCGGCGGCCCCAGCCCCCGTGGGCCCCTACAACCAGGCCGTAGCGGTCACCGGACAACTGATCTTTGTGGCCGGTCAGATTGCCCTGGATCCGGTCACTGGGAAATTGGTAGGTGAGGGGGATGTGGCCGCCCAAACCGAGCAGGTGATCGCTAACCTCAAGGCAATTTTGGCTGCCGCCGGGGCTAGCCTTGACCACGTGGTGAAGACTTCCGTGTTCCTGAAGGACATGAACGACTTCGCGACGGTTAACGCTATTTATGCCCAGTATTTTGGCGGCGAGTCGGCTCCAGCGCGGGCCTGTGTAGAAGTTTCTCGCTTGCCCAAGGATGTGGCCGTTGAAATTGAGTGCATCGCGGCGCTGTAAGCCTTGGAAACGTTAAGAACCGTCGCGAATCCCTTCTCAAGGGTAAGCCCCTGCCTAACAATAGAAGCGTACTTAACGTTTCTCAATGGCTGGGTGGTAACCCCTGCACCCCAAGCAAAAAAGAACTATGGCCTATTACTGGTTTAAAGCCTTTCATATTATTGGTGTGGTGGTCTGGTTTGCCGGGTTGTTTTACCTGGTGCGCCTGTTTATTTACCACGTGGAAGCTGAGGCTGAGCCGGAACCGGCCCAGGGTATTCTCAAGCGCCAATACGAACTGATGGAGCGACGGTTGTACAACATCATCACGACCCCGGGCATGGTGGTGACGGTGGCTATGGCCATTGGCCTACTGGTGCTGATGCCGGCCTACCTGAAAGATGGCTGGATGCATATCAAACTGGGGTTGGTGGCCGTGCTGCTAGGTTATCACTTCTATTGCGGTCGGCTGATGCGCCAGCTCCAGCGAGGTGAATGCCGCTGGTCTAGCAAACAACTGCGGGCCTTGAACGAAGCGCCGACTTTGTTGCTAGTGGCGATCGTCATGCTCGTGATCTTTAAGAACAACTTCCCCACCGGCGCTACCACCTGGCTGATGGTCGGTCTAGTGGTGTTCATGGCCGCAACTATCCAGCTCTACGCCCGCAAGCGCCGCCTGGATCGAGAAAGGACCGAGGCCCAACCGGAGGTGCCCGAATCCCAGGTACTGCAGAGCCCTTAGCCCTGCCGCTATCTCCCCGGCTCAACCAGGGAGATAGCTGAGCTATCGAGTTCTCGACCTGGCCCTAGGCCGCTATCCCTAGGCCGCTATGTGGGGTTGGGTCAAGCGCTCTAACTGCTTCACCAGTAGGCTCAGGAAGAGACCCACATCGGTGACAACTCCCGTGGATTCTAAGGATCCCCGGTCGGCCAGTTTAGTTACGACGGCGGGATTAATGTCGACGCACACCATCTTCACCCCGGCTGGAGTCATGTTCCCAACCCCGATCGCATGGAGCATGGTGGACAGCATCAGAATCATGTCGCAGCCCTCAATCAACCGGGCATAGTCCGCCTGGGCCGCAATCAGATCCATCTGGGTATCGGGTAGGGGACCATCATCCCGGATTGAACCGGCCAGGGAGAAGGGCACATTATGGCGAACGCATTCGTAAAAGACCCCTTTGGTCAGCACGCCCTGCTCAACGGCGTTGGCAATGCTGCCGTAGCGACGGATGGTGTTAATGGCTCGCAGGTGGTGGCGATGCCCCCCCCGCACGGAGGTACCCTGCTTCATATCTACTCCTAGGGAGGTCCCCAGGAGGGCCTGCTCAATGTCGTGAACCGCGATCGCATTACCGCCCAATAGGGCCTGCACGTAGCCCTCTCGAATCAGCCGCGACAGGTGTTCCCCGCCGCCGGTGTGGATCACTACGGGGCCTGCCACCACCACGGTTTTACCCCCCTGATCCCGTAGACGACGCAATTCCCAGGCCACCTGCTCGACAATCAGCTCAACCCGGCGCTCACTGGAAACCCCCGAGCCCATAAAGCTAAATTCTTCCTGGTGGGTGGAACGGCTGCGTTCGGCGGCGTTGCGCACACTGCGAATACCGTCATAACCGACGATCACCTGATCGCCCACCTGCAGATCCCGCAGCAGCTTGCAGACCGCCGCAGGGCCCGTCGCCGAGGTCGATACAACAATCACCCCGTCCATGCGCTGGTTTTGCACCCGCACCCATTGCCCCTGTACCCGTACCTCGGTGGGGTAAATGGTGGAGCTATAGAAGTCGTCGGGGGCCACCCCAGCCTGGTTAATCGTGACCAGGTGGGCATCCTGCTCCTGATCGGGTAATGCCACCGCGCCCAGGTCAATCAGCTGGGCCATAATTTCATCCATCAGTTCCAGGCTGGGGGCCGAAACTCTGATCTCTGCAGAAGAGGTGCTCTGGCGCTGCTCACCCAGGTCAAATTTCAGCACCTGGAAGCTACCGCCTCCTTCCACCACCAAGTCCAGGGCTCGATTGACCAACCCCGAATCTAGTAGGTGCCCAGTCAGCGTAACGGTACGAGCCACAATACCGCTCTCCCCGGTGGGTTCTGGATGCAGGGGTTCGGTCACCCGTAGGGTCAAACACTTAGCCGCCCCGCCCGCCTTGAGAAACTCCGTCAGCGGGGTTTCCATCACCTCAAAGCCCACCGCCGCCAACTGCCGTTTGAGGTCGTCGCTAGCCTGGTTCATAATCACCAGACGGTCAATGTTAACGGCATTACAGGCAAAGTTCACCGCGTCGGGCTCATCTACCACAATCCGCTTTTCCGCCGGTACTCGTAGCTCAATCAGTCGATTTGAGTAGGCATCAAAGGCCGGGGGATAGTAAAGCAGGTAGCCCTCGGTAAGGGGGCAAAAACAGGTATCCAGGTGGTAGAAGCGCTCATCCATCAAATGCAGCGACAGCACTTCAATATTCAACCACTGGGCCACCAGGGCATGGGAGTCAAGCTCGGTACGGAAGCCATAGCCCGCCCACAACCAGCGGCCCTCGCGGTCTAGCAAGGCATCGCCGGCCCCCTCAAAGGGCAGCTCAGCGGGCAGGGTGTGGACGGTGTACCCCTGGGACTCAAACCACTCCTTAAAGAAAGGCTCTTCTCCCTGGCGCTCCGGATGCAAAAAGCGACTGAGCACCACCTGATCATCCAGAATTAAACCAGCATTGGCGGTGAACACCATGTCGGGCCAGCCCGGTTGCGGCTTAACCAAATCCACATCGGCATGGTTGGCAATGATTTGATAGAGTCCTTGCCACTGCTCCTGGGCGAGTTCCAAGGAAGAGCGATGAATATTACCCTCCATCCAGGGGTTAATCACGTAGTCCACTTCGTAGTAGTGGGGTGAGCACATCAGAAAGCGAATGGAGGAAGTCATAGGTCTGCAGCTGATCTAAATGAACGGGAGCAAGGGCACAAACCATAGCGGGAGCCATGGCTGATGCCACCAGCAAGAGCGTGCCGGTATAGCCAAAGGCAGAAGGATGAAGGCAGAAGGATAGTGAAGAGGCTGACCTAGCCAGTAATTCATCCTTCTGAAAGACCCCAACCAAACCACTTACAGCTATAAAAAAGCAAGAGGTCCGA
>DVEE01000147.1 GCA_015295885.1 Leptolyngbyaceae cyanobacterium M65_K2018_010 | reverse complement strand
TAACCCCCCCGCAACCACGGCACTGGCAATCATGGTTGTGCCCAGCAAGGCAGCGGCAGTGACCTGTCCCACATCCTGAACGTATTTCAGCAGGTTGGTACTGCGCTTGAGGGGCTGGGGAGTAGTCCGGCTTTTGGGGCGAAGGGTGTGGGTTGACACGGGAGTCCTAGGTAATTAATCCGAAACGATGATGAATCTTAGCAGAATGGTAGAAGGCACCGATTAGGGTCAATAATTGCTGCCATTATAGTAACCACTTCAACGGTGGATGGGCGCAATAAGGGCATAAAATGCTCCCTAGCTCAGCAAATTTGACAAAACGGTATGGTCACCCCCTCTCCGCTGGTTATAAACGCCTTAGAGCCATTGGCCGAATCGCTGCCTTGGATCTATCGAGGGGTGAGTGAGGTGTTTCCTGACCAGCCCGAGTCCGAGGATCCGGAGCAGAATCTGCTGCAGCGATTGCGTACCTGCGATCGCCCCCTACGAGTCAAGCTAGGCATTGACCCCACTGGAGCAGAAATTCACCTGGGCCATAGCATTCCAGTGCGCAAGTTACGGGCCTTTCAGGATGCCGGGCACACCGCGGTACTGATTATTGGCGACTTTACCGCTCGCATTGGCGACCCCACGGGCAAGTCGGAGGTGCGCCGTCAACTCACCGCCGAGGAGGTTAAAGCCAATGCCCAGACCTACCTGGACCAGGTGCGCCCCATCCTAGACTTTGATACGCCAGGACGGTTAGAAATTCGCTACAACTCGGAGTGGCTAGAGAGCCTAGACCTGAGCCAAATCATCGAGCTGCTGGCCACCATGACCGTGGGGCAAATGCTGGCCAAGGAAGGATTTGCCGAGCGCTACGAAAAGGGGCACCCGGTCTATCTCCACGAGTTTCTCTACCCGCTGTTGCAGGGCTACGACTCCGTGGCGGTGAAGGCCGACATTGAATTGGGCGGCACCGACCAGAAATTTAACATTGCCGTGGGGCGCGATATGCAGCGTCATTTTGGCCTGCCGCCCCAGTTTGGCCTGCTCATGCCCCTACTCCTGGGCACCGACGGCAGTCAAAAAATGTCCAAGTCCCTAGGCAACTACGTCGGTCTCCAGGAGGACCCCTTGACCATGTACTCCAAACTGGAGAAGGTGCCCGATGCCCTGATTAAGGATTACTTTGAACTGCTCACTCCCCTGGATCTCAAGACGCTGCCCGAGAACCCCCGCGAGCAACAGAAGCAACTCGCCCTGGAAATTACCCGCCAATTTCATGGGGAGGCCGCCGCCTACCAGGCCCAGCAGGCGGCCCTGAGTCTGGTTCAGGGCACAGGCGAACCAGCGGCAGGAGTGCCTGAGTTTTCCCTCAGTACCATTCACTTTCCGGCCAAGCTGTTCTACATCGTCGGCGCTACGGGACTCTGTGCCAGCAGCAGCGAAGCCCGTCGCCAAATTCAGGGGGGTGGGGTGAAGCTCGACGGCGAAAAACTCTCGGACCCGAATCAGGAATTTGCCAGCCCTGCCCCCCTCCTCGGCAAGGTCGTGCAGGTCGGCAAGAAAAAGTTTGTGCGTCTGGTGGACTGAATTTGGAGGGCAGAATTTATGCCATCTCCTTTTCCTGGAATGGACCCCTATCTGGAAGACCCAACCCTTTGGGCGGGGGTCCACCAGCGGTTAATTGTCGCAATCGCCAATGCTCTGGCCCCTCAGCTTCGTCCCAAATACATTGTGGCGGTGGAAGAGCGGGTCTACGAAACCGTGGGAGAGGAGGCCTTACTGGTGGGCATCCCCGATGAGGCGATCGCGCGCTCAGCTCGGAGTCAGGAGCGTCTAGAGCCATTGACTGCA
>DVEE01000382.1 GCA_015295885.1 Leptolyngbyaceae cyanobacterium M65_K2018_010 | reverse complement strand
GAGGATCTCGTCCTCGACCTGCAGGTTCCACGCGTAGTCGTACTCGCCGGTCTGCAGCACGGCACGCGCCGCCGAGGTGGCATCGCCGCCGCCCTTTAATTCAACCCGGCGAAAGGCGACCTGATCGGCCTCTCGGTAGTTAGGGTTAGCCTCGTAGACAATCACGTCTCCGGGAATAAAGCTCACTACCCGGTAGGGGCCGGTGCCTACCGGCAGGGTGTTGGCAGGCGCTTCACGCCCATTGGGGCCGTTGTAGTCCTGGAACTTATGCTGGGGTAAAATCATCCCTTCGGTGCCAGTAAACACCAAATACCAGGCCGGGTTGGGTTCTTTGAAGGTGATTTTGACGGTGGTGTCATCCAGGGCCTCGACGGAGGCAATGCTCTCGTAGGTACCTGCATTGGTGGTGGCGACTTCGGGGTTGGTGATGAATTCGTAGGTAAACACCACATCCTGGGCCGTAAAGGGGGTGCCGTCGGACCAGAGCACCCCCTCTTTCAGCTTCCAGGTGACGCTGGTGCCATCGGCGGCGACGCCGCCATTTTCTAGGGTGGGTTCCTCCGCCGCCAGGAAGAGCACCATATTGCCCTCGGCATTGAAGCTGGCCAGGGGTTCCAGGGTAATGCGGCTGGCTTCGGAATCCTTGAAACCACTGGAAAAGTGGGGGTTCAAAATGGTTGGTGCCTGCCAGTAGAGTAGCTTGAGGGTGTCTCCCCCGGCCGTAGTTTGTGACCCAGCCTCAGCACTGGGCCCCGGCTGGGTAGGACGACACCCCATCGCCAGCAAAACACACAGGCCAACCGTGGCGATCGCAGGAACCTTCATAGCAAACCTGACTCCAGAACTTCCAAGACAATACCGTAACCTCCCCCAGTTGTCTCGCGGTTACTCGTACCCGAGGCATGGTTGGTTCCAGCCCTGATTAGGGCTCCGCCACTGAGCTGTCTTCCTAGCCCGGCTCGGGCCCCCCTCCCGCATCTAAAACAGTTTGCCTGACTGAGCTAGCCCCAGGGCCGATTGCCCCTTACCGGAGGAGGCCAGACGGTCGGCATAGCGAGTGGTCTCCGGCAGACGGTAGCAAGTCGTGCAGCGCCCCACCAGGGCGATCGCCGTGTCCAGAGACATCCAATGGCCGGGGGAAATGAACAGGGGCTTGGTGTTGGCACGATTGCGTAAAACCGCTCCAATCCGTTCGCCACCATCCATCAGCGGGACCCAGGCGCCCTTTTCAGGGGGAACTTCAGAATGGGTACCCACCAGCCGCGACTTGGCCACCCCAAGGGTGGGGCACTGGCAAAGCAGCCCCAGGTGGCAGGCAATCCCGAACCGGCGCGGATGAGCCACCCCCTGGCCATCGCAGAGAATCACATCCGGCACCCTTTGCAATTGGGCCAGTGCCTCCAGCATGGCCGGGATCTCCCGAAAGGAGAGCAACCCTGGTACGTAGGAAAAGGTGGTGGGTCGCCGTACCAGCGCCTCATCCACCGGAGTCAAGTCGGGGAAGGACAGCACCACCACGGCGGCACGAGTGATCTGGCCATCCTGTTCAAACCCAGCATCTATCCCGGCCACATAGCGAATCGGGTCGGGCAGATGATCCTGCGTAACCACCTGGGGAGCCAGGATTTGCTGCAGGGCGATGGCCTCGGTGGGTGTCGTTGGCCAGGTGGTTGGAAACTGAATTTGCATCACAGCGGTGGCATGGGGGAGTCACCGACCCTCATCGCCCTGGCGGGTCTGGCACACTGCCACCCGTCAGGGTAAGCGTCATCGCCGTTGACCCAGTGGGGCCTAGGGGGAAAAATCATAGGTCTTCATTTCTAAACTGCAACCCTCCTGTTGG
>DVEE01000495.1 GCA_015295885.1 Leptolyngbyaceae cyanobacterium M65_K2018_010 | reverse complement strand
GGCCGCCTAAGCGATTATGAAGTGCTGATCAGCCGACTGATTGACCGCCCTATGCGGCCCCTGTTTCCCCACTGGCTGCGGGATGATATTCAAATCGTTGCCACTACCCTGGCCATGGATGAACAGGTGCCCCCGGATGTGCTGGCGGCCACCGGTGCCTCAGTGGCAGTATTGCTGGCCAAAATTCCCTTTAATGGGCCCATGGCGGCGGTGCGCGTAGGCCTAGTCGGCGACGATTTTGTGATCAACCCCACCTATAAGGAAATCGAAAAAGGCGATCTGGATTTGGTTGTCGCCGGTTCCCCCGATGGGGTGATCATGGTAGAAGCGGGAGCGAACCAACTGCCTGAAGCTGATGTGATTGAGGCGATTGACTTTGGCTACGAAGTGGTTCAAGACCTGATTAAGGCCCAACTGGATCTGATTAAAGAATTGGGTATTGAAATGGTGCAGGAGCCCGAACCGGCGACGGACCCTACCCTGGCCAACTTTGTGGAGGCAAAAACTGCCGTCGCCATCCAAGAGGTGCTAAAACAATTTGACCTCACCAAGCCCGATCGCGATGCCAAGCTGGATGCGATTAAGGAAGAATTGGTGGCGACCATTGAGGGCCTGGATGACGAAGACCCAATCAAGGTGGCTGTTGCCGAGAATTCCAAGGCCCTGGGCAATACCTACAAATCGGTCACCAAAAAGCTGATGCGGCAGCAAATTCTCGATGAGAAGGTGCGGGTAGATGGCCGCAAGTTAGACGAAGTGCGTCCCATCTATTGCCGGGTTGGCATCCTACCTTCCCGGGTGCACGGCACGGGGCTGTTCCAACGGGGCTTGACCCAGGTGATGTCGGTGGTGACCCTGGGCACCCCCGGTGACGCCCAAATGATGGATGACCTCCATCCCGAAGAGGAAAAGCGCTATATCCACCACTACAACTTTCCGCCCTACTCGGTGGGAGAAACGCGACCTATGCGATCGCCCGGTCGCCGGGAAATTGGTCACGGCGCCCTGGCCGAGCGGGCTCTAGTGCCTGTCCTGCCCGCCCAGGAAGAGTTCCCCTACGTGATTCGAGTGGTGTCGGAGGTGCTGTCCTCCAATGGTTCCACCTCCATGGGGTCAGTATGTGGTTCAACCCTGGCCCTGATGGACGCCGGGGTACCGATTACCAAGCCTGTGAGTGGGGCAGCCATGGGGCTCATCAAAGAAGGCGATGAAGTTCGGATTCTCACCGACATTCAGGGCATTGAGGACTTTCTTGGCGATATGGACTTTAAGGTAGCCGGTACCGACAGCGGCATCACCGCCCTGCAGATGGATATGAAAATCTCTGGCCTACCGGTTCAGGTGATTGCCGATGCCATTAACCAGGCCAAACCCGCCCGTCTGCACATCCTGGAAAAAATGCTGGCGGTCATCGACCGGCCTCGCCCTGAGCTATCCACCTACGCCCCCCGTCTGTTGAGCTTCAAGATTGATCCAGAACTGATTGGGATGGTGATTGGACCCGGCGGTAAGAAAATCAAAGCGATTACCGAGCAGACTGGGGCCAAGGTTGATATTGCTGACGATGGCACCGTTACCGTATCCTCCATTGAGGGCGAAAAGGCCAAGCAGGCCAAGGCCCTGATCGAGTCCATTGTCTTCAAACCTGCCGCTGGCGATGTCTTTGTGGGCACGGTGACCCGCGTCATTCCGATTGGTGCCTTTGTGGAGTTCATGCCTGGGCAAGAGGGCATGATTCACATTTCCCAACTGGCAGATTATCGGGTGGCCAAGGTAGAAGACGAAGTGAATGTGGGCGACGAGGTGATTGTTAAGGTGCGGGAAATTGATAGCCGTGGTCGGATCAAT
>DVEE01000160.1 GCA_015295885.1 Leptolyngbyaceae cyanobacterium M65_K2018_010 | reverse complement strand
CGCGAGCGCGGGCTGGGTCGCCCCGATAGAACCGATCGAACAGGTGGGTTCTATCGGTGGCGGTGAGGGGGTGGGCGGCATTGATTACGGCCACCTGCACTTGATCGGCGTGGTGCCGACCTTGGATCTTGATCCAACCCTGGGGCAGATTGTATTTAATAGCGTTGCTGAGTAGGTTTTGGATGACCTGAATGAGCAGATCGCGATCGCCCATCACCACCAGCCCCTCCTGCAGATCCACGGTCACCGTCAGCTGAGGGGCTAGCAGAGGTACATCCTCCAATTGCTCCAGGAACAGCGATCGCAACTCTATGGGAGCCCGGTACAGGCTCATTTGGCCGGCATCCGCCCGGGACAACAGCAGCAACTTCCGCACAATGCCACTGAGACGGCTGACCTCATCGAGCAGATGGCTGAGGGTTTGCTGCAGGGGCGAGCCGGTTTCGGCCTGCTGAATCGCCCGCTCCAGTTCGCCCTGCAAAATGGCTAGGGGAGTTTTGAGTTCATGGGCGGCATCACCGCTAAAGCGATAGGCCTGGTGAAAACTACGTTCCAACCGCTCTAGCATGGCGTTGAAGGTGGTGATTAGGGTCTCAAAGGCAGGATCAACCCCAGCCGATGGCAGGCGTTGGGCTAAACCCTGGGCGGTGACCTGGGCAATGGTTTGGCTCAGCTGGTGAACTGGCTGTAGGGCCTGACCAGCCAATCCCCAGGCGAATCCGGCAATGATGGCCAGGGCCACCGGAATAGTCATGGCATAGATCCGGAAGAGGGTGGCCATTTCCTGGTCCAGAGCTTTCAGGTTAACGGCAATCGCCCCCTGCCCTAGGGGGGTAACTCGACCCACCACCCGCCACCGCCCAGTGCTGGTGCGCCAGGTCGTCGGGCCCTGGGTATTTGGGGTTAGGAAAGGACGGCGCCGTCCAAGCCCCGGTTCAGGCAGAGGCAGTTGGCTCGGTAGAGGTAGTCCTGCCCAAAGGTCAGTGGTGGGTAGACCCGAGGGCCACTGGGGGGATTGATAGCGGCGGTTGCCCTGGCGATCAATCATTAGAAACGCCACCGCTTGCGGAGAGGGGAGCCCCAACTCCTGGGCTAGGCGGGCTTCTGGGTTACTAAGCTCAGGTTCATCCCGGGGTCGAACTAGGGGTAGCCCCCCATGCACCAGTTGACCATCGATACGCTCCAGCTTGGCCTGGTAGGTGAGCCATCCCGACAGCAGGGCAAACCCCACCAGCATGCCGCCCGCCAAGCTGGCAGACACCACTGCCAAGCGCCGTCGTAGGGATGGCCGTTTCCCCATCGTCAGGGTTCCTCTGCTGGGCGAAACCGATAGCCCACCCCGCGTACACTCTCGATCCAATGGGCTGCGCCGAGGGGGTCTAACTTTCGGCGCAGCCGCTGAATGGCCACATCCACCACGTTGGTGCTGGGATTAAAGTCGTAACCCCAAACATGCTCCAAAATTTGGGTGCGGGTTAACACCCGTCCGGGCGATCGCATCAAATACTCCAGCAGGTTAAACTCTCGCCCAGTCAGTTCCACCGATTGCCCCGTCACGGTTACCTCTCGGGTCAGTCGATCCAGGCGCACTGGTCCCTGGATTAGAGCCGGGGGCCGCTCCCCTTGGCTGCGACGCACCACCGCATGGATGCGAGCCACCAATTCCTCCACGTAGAAGGGCTTAGCCAGGTAGTCATCGGCTCCCAAATTGAGGCCAGTGATGCGATCGTCCAGTTGGTTACGGGCGGTGAGCAAAATCACCGGCACAGGGCGTCCGGCGCTGCGCAGATCCCGCAAAATGGCCAGTCCATCTTTCCTCGGCACCATGATATCCAGCACAACCACGTCGT
>DVEE01000346.1 GCA_015295885.1 Leptolyngbyaceae cyanobacterium M65_K2018_010 | reverse complement strand
TGTATGCCTTGGTTTAAGATGGACTCCGCCTCCGCTTCTGTGATTAAACCGGCCTGGTAGGCTAAAGCTGCCCGTCCCATGGCGTAGGCAAAATCCTGGGGGTTAGCGGCAACTAATTGGTCATAGAGAGCCAACGCCTCAGGAAAACGCCCCTGGGCCTGGTAAACGGCAGCGAGCCCCTGGGCTGCTCCAGTTCGAATCAAGGGCAATTGAGTCGTGGCTAACAGATTCTCGTAAATTGCAGCACTTTGGGCCAAGTTGCCGGCTCGCCGCTCAATCTCTGCCAACAGCAGTTGAACGGTTTCCGGATTGCGACTACCCGACGGGGTACTCGCATAGATCGATAGGGCTGTTCTGGCTTCAGCGAGTCGTCCTTGCTGGGTGAGAATTTGGGCAATTCTGAACTGCAAAAATGCGTCAGTCGCTCCACTAGCCACCAGACTTTGGTAGAGCGGCAGCAAGTCTACGGGCGGTGGGGCTAAACGACTCAGCACCTGCCCCATAAAGCGGACCTGAACCAGGTCCGAGGGCAAGTTCGGGAAAGCGGTGCGAACCTGTTGGACAAAGTCGGTTCGGTTGATTTGACCGGTCTGGTAAGCCAAGATCAGCCGCTGCAGGGTTAAGCTGGCGTCGCCAGGAAATTCCTGGGCCAGTTGATTGACCAGTTGTAGCGCCAGCGATCGCCATTCTGGTAGATTCCCCAGCACAAAGCTGGCCTCTCGGCGGATTCCAGGAGTCAGGTTCGAAGTACTGCGGAGTACCTGGTCGTAGAGGCTGGCGGCTTCCTGGTTGTAACCTACCTGCTGACTGTAATCGCCCAAAGCATTGAGGGCGCGAGCCAAGGTCAAGCGAGAATCGCCACGACCACGCAGGGGTTGAAGTAGGGCCAGGGCCGGTTGAAACTGGCGATCGGCGGCGTAGGTACTGGCCAGGGCTCCCATCAACCGAATCTGCTGGGTGGTCAGACTTGAACCTGAAATTTGGCCCAGTTCCCGATTGAGGGTCTGGATCGCCGCAGCGATCTGTCCGCTTTCCCGCAATGCCTGGGCATAGGCAATGGCGCGATCTCCGCGGATAGTTCCCCCCCGGCCCCCATATTGCTCAAACAGGGTCAGCCCGGTGACGTAATCGCCACTAAAGGTATAGGCCTCTGCCGCCGTACCCACAATCTCTAGGTCGGAGGTCCGCGGTAATACCAGAGCATAATCTGCCAAAGACTGGGAAAATAACCCTTGAAAATAGTAGAGTTTGGCCCGTTGGGCCCGAGCTTCCGAGGAGTCAGGCTCAAGCTGTAACAGCCGTGTGAGGGCCTGGATACCAACCGGTTGCCACTCAGGGCGGAATTCACCTAGATAGCCCAGTGTACTTAGCGCCAGTCGGTTATTGGGGTCGAGGGCCAGAATGCGTTGATAGGTCTCGAAGGCATCGGCATCTCGTCCAGCTCGCCGATAGGCAATACCGAGGCCGGTCAAAGCCTCTAAATTGTTGGGATTTTGCTGAACTAGCTGACGGAAAACTGCGATGGCCTCATCCACCCGTCCCTGGGCCAGCAGATCGTAGCCACGCCCAACACTCACCGCTTGTCCATAGGCTGGAGCAATTCCTAGGCCTGTCCGGTACCCTGGTCCAGAGAGACTAGCCAAGGCCAGGACTAAACTACATGCCACCCAATAGGGCCACTTCAATCGTTGATACATTGCCGGTACCTCAGGGAAGGGAAGGATTAGGTAGGACATCTAGGCCTCCCCGGATGCGAAATCCGGCGTAGGAGTCTCGGAACTGGTTCCGTTGTTGAAAGGTAAAGCCAATGCGCAAATTAGGCAGGGCTGCAAAATCGTAGAATAACTCCAGAACATCTGGAGTCAGGCCATCCACGGAATTGAAAGGAAGATTACGTCCGTAGGCTAGACCTAGGCGATCATCCTGCATGAATAGATCCAGAGCGCTGATGCCAATCACGTAGTCGTTGCCTAAAAAGCCCCCGGCACCGTTTAAGGCACCATATCGGCCAAACAGCCCCAGATTAGCGGCAGGGATAAACCATTCAGCATTAAGGCCGTAGGCGTTGAGCCGACCTTCAGCCCCCTGAAACTCAGAACCGTTGCCCGATACATAGGTGCCTCTTAAAACAAAGTCACCCATACGAAAGCCAACCTCTGCAGCCAACCCATCCAGGGCGAAATCGGCGATATTGCCAGCAGATGAAAAGACCGCTGCACTCAGGTTGACGTTGTCCGTAGCCAACCACTGAACGAGCCCACCGGGACGGGAAGCGGTCACATTCGCGCCAGCGACCAGGGCCGGGTTGGTGTGGAAGGTGGAGTTAAAAAAGTCACGGGAAATATCTTTGGCGAAACTGTTGCGATCAAAGTAAGAGGTAATATCCAGCTGACCCAGGCGAAATCGCAAGCCGGGAATCGCAGGCACCGAGGTTGCCAAATAGAGTTCATTTAGCTGTAGACCATCACGGTTAGTCAGGTCTGGTCCGGTGACAACATCGATAGATCCCCCAATCAACCAGTTAGGAGACAAGAAATCGTACCCCGAAATCCGGGCGCGGGCACTGGAGTTGTCTCCCTGTAGAATATACAGCCCCTCAACATAGAGGTTGGACTCGGTGATGGGTGCATTGGTAAAAGCTGGGGAAGTCGGTTCCGACGGTGGTTGCACCGGATTGGGGCTAGGGGCCAGGGTTTGAGCCCCAGCTGGCCCCGGGTAAGGCATGCCGGGGTTGACAGTGGGGGTGACAGTGGGGTTAACCGGAGGTATTCCCGCAGCGGCCGAGTTATACCACCCCGCCGGGGCTACTGACGAAGTTCCAGCGGTAACCGCATTAGACCAGGGCAGGGAGGTAGGGTTACCAGCAGACACCCCCCCTAATCCTGGCTGGTTCAATGGATTTATCCCGTGGCTAGGAGGTACCGTTGGCAACGCTGCATTGGGAGTTGGACCAGGTAGCCCTAGTGAGGCGGGGGGGTGAATTGCCCCGTAGGGAGCATAGACCGAACCATAGGGACCATAGCCCCCAACGCTGGGGAAGGTCCCGTAGGCCGATGGACTCGGGGGTAGGCCATAGGCCCCTGCGGCATACCCCCCCCAGGGCACCATCCCGCCCGGCGGTAGGTAGGCGGGAAGACCCGGCATGGCAGCATAGCCAGGTCCCTGAGGCAGGTAGCCTGGATGAGGCTGAGGGACAACGGGGCCACTGGCTCCTGGTACGAAGCCGGGCACCATCCCATAGGGCAGGGTAGGTGGATAGCCCGAAGCATTGGGCAGGGGTTGAGCCGGGCTCGGGGGAGCCACCATAGGCGCTCCGTAGGGCACCCAGATCATCATCCACATGCCAGACATCGGCCCGTAGGCCGGTAATCCAGGGGTAGCCGTAGACTCGGGCGGCGTCAGGCCAGCGTTCCCCGGAGGAAATTGGGCCAAATGCCAGGGCACGGGACTGCCAGCTGGGGGGGGTGCACTGGGCGGTCCCCCGACCGGGATGTTAGAAGCAACATGGGCCGCTGTTCCGTTGAGAGCCCGTTCGAGGGTGGGGATAGCCTCCCCCAAATTCTCACTTTCTGCCTGCCGCAGGGGATTGGACAAAGGGTCGGCAGGCCCGGAGTAAGCTAGTAAGTCATTCCCCGATGTAATTGCCCCTAAGGCAATTGGCCTATCCTGAGTAGGGTGGCTCGGGTCAGACATCTGGCTTGAAGCACTGGCTGCAGAGATAAAATCCGCTGAGGGGAATCCGTAGGCCCCTTCTGAGCCTGCCAAAATCGCCAATAGGGCCACCAGGGGTCCGGTGACATAGGCACTCGGGTTGCAGAAGAATTGGTATAAGGGGGGCATACTTTAGGAATTATCTCCGCGATCGCTGGCTCAGAGACAGGGGCTTAACTCTAGGGTTGGCTAAGTTTAACCCCTGAGAGGAGAGTACCCATCGGGCCATGGGAAAATACACCTATGTCCAATCTTTGCGATAACTTTGTAATTTTTCATTGATCTTGCTATGCGCAAAATATTTTTCTCGATAATTCTCGCTTTAGTGTTTGCCCTGAACGTCTCCTGTAGCCAAGCTTTAGGCCAATTTGTGAATCCGGTCAACTCTACCTCGGATGCAAATCTACTAACCATTGACCAAGTCAGTGAAAGTGATGGGCCGGGGCAATTTCTCCTCGCTGGCAAGGCTAATTTGCCCGAACAGACCCCGCTGACGGTTTCCGCTATACGTCAGCTCATCCTACCGAGTGATAACAGGAGCAACGACAATGACCTCCGCTATGGCATTCTAGACCGCAAGACGACTTTGGTTAGAGACGCCCGATGGCAGGTCAAACTTTCCCTGTGGGAGGTCAACTCTGAGGGCTACTACCAGGAAAACTGGCAGCAAGGTAAAGGTTCTATAGCCACTGCCTTCCAACCCAGTCCAAGGGTGGACTTTTTCCTGACCGTTGAGCCCCAAGACTTTGCCCAGGTCGCCCCGAAACTGAGATCCCAGCGACTTGAAAGCCAGGTCAAAGATTTACGTCGCTTTACCCCAGAGGGTGAGCCCTATCTAAGTACTGGTACAGCTTTGGCTATTCCCTTGCCTCAAAATATCAAGTCATCGGCCCTTGAAACTGTTCAGAAGTCCGTTGGAACTTGGGAGGGTCGGGCAACCTTAGACAAAACTAGAAGTTCGATAGAAAGTCCTACTGAAATTCCCTTCCTTAAGGAAGATAACCTATTGATATCACCCGAAAATATGATGAAGTAAAGGACAATTTATAGAGGTAGGTCAGGGCCAGATTCAGTTCTCAAATCTTGAATTAATAAGAGAATAGATCTGGCTCTGGTTTGCGGCTAGGCAGCCCACTGAGAAGCGGAGTTATTTCTGAGCTCTTCTACCTGGCGGGATAGATGTTGGAGTTGACTCAGTAAGCTCTCCAAGGGTTCCTGTTCTCCATGGTGAGCGCCATTGAGATTGGAATGATTGGCATTGAACTTGCCATGGCTGTGGCCATTGGTTTCAGGCTGGCCTATGCCCTTGGCGTGATAGTTGACTTCCCCTTGCTCTAGGTGTTTCGTGGACTTACCCAAGGATGGCTCAGGCGTAGCAATGGTTGCCTTAGGTGCTTCAATGCCTACCCAGGCTGACTCAGAGGGCTGTAGAAAAGCGGTCAAATCCTGAGTGCGGAGACGGGATTCTGAAAACTTAATCCGTTCTAACTCAGCTTGATGGGAAGCGAGGCGTTTAGCCAATTCTGCTTTGGTCGACTCTGAACCAGCCAGCTTCTGTGCAGAGTCACGCCAACCCAAAACACCAAAAACCCCAACTCCCACAGCTGCGCTGATTCCCCCGGCAATGGCCAGGTAAGGTGCAGCAAGAAATTTAAGCTCAGAGGTGAAAACAGGCTGGTTTTGGATTTCAAGATTCACGACGTTGGTCTTCAGGGCAGCAAACGGCAGAGCCGTTGCTGAGAAAACAACACCGGCAACACAAGTTGACGTAAACAAAGAGTGCGCAAAAGATGACTGACCCATGGTTTAACCCTAATTTGAAATCGACTGGTGTGCCCAGGATAATCTGCACCTAGGGAGAACTTCCCTACGCATGGACTGAAGCAACTGCAAAAGAACCAGTGGGTTGCCCTTAAAGAAAGATCACTCACGTGAATGACCTAATGGGATGGAGCCCAGATGGGATTTCGCAGCGCTTAGCCTCCCTGAAACCTAGACAGATGAGTAGGATTACTCTTCAATCCAAAATACTTTTGCAGACAGGAAATAATGTAAACGGTGAGTAAAGTATTTTTTGTAGAGGTAAAGCAGAGTTGAGGATTTCTGTGAATTAATGCAAAAAGACTCCGGATCTTCCTGGACGCCTCTACCAACTGCGATTCACAGGGAGGAAGGTTCTCCTGGCCCTGGCATTGGCTAGTGAAGGCTACGTAGATGGCAGGTAGGATTTATTGCATTGCCTTCGATCTGGATGGGGCCGGGTGATCCTTTAGGCCTAGCCTTACCTCGGATCTGATATTCCTGTTTCGGTTTACCAGAGCCATGTCGCCGAGCTGACCTTCAGTGAGAACCTCTGGGGACCTCTGCGGGTCGCCAAAGTTGGTGAATTTCGGGCTCAATGGCTACAAGCGGCGCTGCCAGCCCCTAGGTGATAGAGCCAAAATGTTACAGGGCCAAAATGCGCTCTAGCTTTGGGATAGTCAGAGGTAAATCCAAGCAAGCATCGGCATCCGTAGCGTCTCGATCGAGCCAGTTGGAGCTTCTCATCACGACCACCTTGGTGTTCTGAGTGGCTGGATGTTGGCGGATCTGCTGAATATGGTGGGTGAGGGTAGGCTGCTGGGCTGAAAAATCTCCCACAATCAGCAGTCGAGGCGGAAATTTCTCCATATAGTGGCAGGCATCATCCCAAGAACGAAGGGAGTAGATTTGCCAGCCGCAGGTTTGCACATAGCTGACTAAGGGCTGATGATGATCCAATTCATCATCCACTAAGACAATTTCCTGGGTGGGGGGCAGAGCTGTTGGGGATTTAAGACCAGACCGTTGTTTGTGGTCAGCGCTAATGGAGGTTTGTTCAGTCCCAGGGTTGGCTTGGTTAAGACTGGAGGCAACGGATGGGCGAGCTTCTCCAGGTAAGTAAAGCAGAAAGCGGCTGCCGCAATTTTCTTCCGATTCCACGGTCAGGTAGCCCCCATGGAGTTGAGCCAATTGTTGAGTTAGGGCCAACCCTAGACCGGTACCCTCGTAGCGGCGATTGAGGCGGTTATCGAGCTGGGTAAAGGGTTGAAAGAGCTGCTCTCGTTTGTCGGCGGGGATGCCAATACCGGTGTCTTCCACTTCAAATTCAATCATGGTTCCCTGTCGCTGCACCCTGAGGCTAACATGACCAGCATCAGTAAATTTAATCGCATTGGCCAGGAGATTCAGGAGCATTTGCCGCAATCGGCGTTCGTCCGCGGTGCAGACTTCGGCATTGGAGGCTACTTGGAAAGAGAGCGGTAAACCCTTGGCCTCTGCCCGGGTCTGCACCATGGCGATACAGGAATGACATAGGGCCGGTAGGGCAACCTCAGTCAGTCTGAGCTTTTCTTGGCCGGCTTCAACCTTAGACAGATCAAGGATGTCACTAATTAGAGCTAAGAGATGTTCGCCGCTTTCATGGATGTAAGTGAGATATTCCATTTGTTTGGCGTTGAGCTCTCCCACGACCTGCTGGGCAAGTAGGGAGGATAAACCCAAAATGGCATTCAGAGGTGTCCGCAATTCATGGCTCATCATAGCCAAAAACTGGCTCTTGGCCTGACTAGCGGCTTCAGAGGCACGTTTTTGGGCTTCTAGGGCTTGGGTTCTTTGCCGCTGCTGAGCCATCTTGGCAGCAAATTCTCGGTTGAGAGCATCCTGTTCATCTAGAAATTGGGTCAGTTGCTCAAAGGCTTGCTGATCTCGGCAGAGCTGTCGCAAAAATTCCAGATCTTGAGGAGTCATAGTTCAGGGTAGGGGTTGATACTTGGCCACTGAATTTTCCCTAGATATCCCCAAAAAGAATCCCAGAAAACACGGATCTCAACCGGTGAACCAAAGAAAATCTGTAGATTAAACGGGCAAAAATACCCAACTACGCGACTTTAGAG
>DVEE01000454.1 GCA_015295885.1 Leptolyngbyaceae cyanobacterium M65_K2018_010 | reverse complement strand
GATCCGGCCACCGGAGAGCCGGCTCAAGTAGGCTGCTGTGCCGAAATTTTGCACTACCAGCGCCTCCCCGATGACCGCATGAAAGTGTTGACCATGGGTCAACAGCGCTTTCGAGTTCTACGCTACATCCGTGAAAAACCTTATCGGATTGGGCTAGTGGAGTGGCTAGAAGATCAGCCCACAGACCGTGACCTAGCTCCTCTGGCGGCAGATGTCGATAAACTCCTCAGGGACGTCGTTCGTTTATCGGCCAAACTAACTAGCCAGGACATTGAAATTCCAGACAATATTCCCACTGTTCCCCTTGAATTGTCCTATTGGGTGGCTAGTAATCTCTATGGCGTGGCGCTCGAGCAGCAATCTCTACTGGAAATGAACGATACCGAAGCTCGCCTTGAGCGAGAGGCCGAAATCCTAACTTCCACTCGTAATCACCTGGCGGCTCGCACCGCCCTCAAAGAAGTTCTGGAGTAATTCATCTCTGGAGTCATTAATCCGTGACCATCATCTCCAGGTATTTAGTCTTCGCGGCATCCAGTTCGCCGCCAATGCTGATCAAATTGTAACTGCCAAAGTTTATTAGGCTTTCTGTACAGCTTGAGAGGACCTGAATTGCTTGCCGACCCGACTCGTCCTGGGCATTTGCCTCCAGATCGACAAAAAATAAGTAATCTCCCAGAGCCCGTTTAGCCGGGCGTGATTCGATGCGGCTAAGGTTGATGTCATGGTCAGCAAAGACCTGCAGGGGCTTGAGTAGAGCACCGGGGGCATTGACGGGTAAAGTAAAGGCTAAGGACGTGTATCGGCCCTGAGCAGATGGGGAGTTGGGGTCCGGTAGGCCTAGAACCCAAAACTTGGTGCAGTTGTCCACATGGTCGTTGATGTCATGAACCAGGATCGGCAGGTTATAGAGTTGAGCAGCCCATTCGGAAGAAATCGCCCCTACGGTAGGATCATCCGATAGATGCTGTAAGGCTTCTGTAGTGGAGCTAGTGGGTACTAGGGCCGCCTGGGGCACCTGTTGTTCAAGCCATAATTGACACTGGGATAGGGCCTGGGGATGGGAATAAACCAAACGGATATCCCTTAAAGAGGGTGCATAGGATAAAAATCCATGCCGAATGGGCATCACCAAGGCCTGCTGAATTTTCAGTTGGCTTAATCGCCACAGGGTATCTAGGGTGGTGGTTACTCCCCCTTCGATGGAATTTTCTACTGGCACAATAGTCAATCGGGTTACCCCTGCGGCGGTGGCCTGCATAGCCCTGGGAATACTGGGAAAGGCTTTTAGGGTTACGGGTTGTCCCTGTTGCTGTTCTACCTCAAGGGCATAGGCCAGAGCAGCCAATTGGGAATAGGTTCCCTCTGGACCAAGATAGGCGATCGTGATGGTCATCCAAGCGCAGGATACAGCGTTAATACGTCTATAGTATGCGGCCTGGTCAGCCTAAAAAAACAAAGTCGACTTGACCCGAACCCAGCCTTTCAGCATCCAGACCTGAGTAGGAGGCCTGGTTAGGATAAGAATGCTTGCTGCCTGCAATCCCCGAGACTAGTCCAGGGGGATCATCACCCCGAGAGAGCCGTCTGGGGAAAAGACCCACGAAGGCTTACTTAACTGAATCTTAACTCAGGCTAGGCGGATTTTTTGTCGCGGGAAGTCCTCCTGGCCCAGTAGAATATGTTGGGTTTTAGGCTTAATCATTTTTCGCGCGTGGGGTGGGGTTTCAAGAATGGGCAAAGAACGGTTTGGTCTGGGGCAAGGTTCCCAGGGAAGAATGCTATTAGCCCTAGGGTCTGGGGCCTTTTTGCTAGGGGCTACTGTGCCAGCGGCGGGCGTACTCAGCGTCAAGGT
>DVEE01000184.1 GCA_015295885.1 Leptolyngbyaceae cyanobacterium M65_K2018_010 | reverse complement strand
GCGATAGCGAGGTGCGGGCCAACCCGTGGATGAGCAAAACTTGCATAGGTCGTTGAGCAGCACTGTCGCCATCTTAGCGAAGGTCAACCGGCTTCGGTGGGTGGGGTTGCCCCAGTTCCTCGATGACAATGGCGGCCAACTGGGCCGAGGCACCGGCGGACCCCCGCAGCGATCGCAGGTCTTGCCCCATGGCGGCCAGGGTTTCGGGGTGTTCTAAATAACCCACCATCTGCTCGGCAACGGTCTGGGGGTTTAGGCGGCCCACCAGTTCCGGCACGATCTGCCGCTGAGCCCAAAGGTTAGGCCAGGCAAATAACTTGCCGGTTTTAGAAATTTCCCGCAGCACCAGGGTGTTGATCCCCCTGGCCAAGCTATCCCCCACCAGCGGCAGGTTAGCCAGCAACCCCGGAATACCGTCCCAGGCCTTCATCACCTCTAGTTTTTGGGTGGGCAACAGCACGATCATCGGCACGCCCAGGGCGCCTAACTCGGCGGTATTGGCCCCCACGGTAGTGAGGCAAAGCTGAAACTGACTCATCAGGTCATAGGCCGGGTGGCTGGGCCAAAGCATCACCTCCAGGCCGCTAGCGGTACGCAGTCGGGGTAGGGCCGAGTCGGCCTCTACCAGTGTGGCGGAGGGAGCCCCGGCAAACAGGTGCATATCGGGATTGCGGGCGGCATCGGCAAACTGAGCCAGGTCGGCCAGCGGTAGCATCGGCGCTACGGGAATGACAAACCGGGTTTGGGGACGGCGTTGCTGAAGGGCGGCGGCGGTAGCCAGGCAAAAGGGCAAGCCAACGCTGAGCTTATTTTTCTTAGACCCAGGCATCAGGCCAATCAGCTCCTGGTCGGGCAACAGGCCCAGGCGATCGCGCACCGTGGCCTGGATGGTTGGGTCGGTCTGTACATCGGCCATCAGGTCGCCAATCACCTGGCACTTAGCCCGAAACCGGGGGGGAGCGGCGGCCACGATGGCGGGGCCCATGCAGCCAAAGCGGTCAATCCAGCGATGCCAGCGAGCCTGCCATTCCGCGTAGACCACGGTGCGATAGCCCAGCCGCCGACCCAAAATCACCGGATAAATTTGGTCGCCGCCTAAAAACAGCACCACCCCCCGAGGGCGCCAATCCCAGGCTGCCGCCGTTTTCCCCATCAGCAGAAAGGGAAAAAAGTGCTCAGGCCCCTGGACCCGATCCACACCGGGAAACTGGCCCACGATCTCGACTTCGCGCCCGGAGGCATTGGCACAGGGAGACAGCACCACGGAAATGCGCACCTGATCGGGGCTGGGCATCTGGGCTCGCAGGGCCTGTACCACCGGGCGAACCCAGGTCGAAATTTCGCCGGGACCGTTGGAGAGAATCAGCAGGTCGCAGGCAGGCATGGGGATCATGGGCAGGTGGGCGAGGGCAAGGTTTCTCCTATGATAAGGGGCATGGCCCAGGGGATTGACCCAGGGTAAGATTGTCCTAGCAATTCTGATTATGGATAGGGTGCTCTCCTGGAATTCAGGGTTGTCGCCAGCCTTAGCCGCTGAGCCTAGGACTGAAAGTCCAAGGCTCCAAGCAAAAGTCCTCTAAAGAGGACTTCTGATAGTCTGCTTTAGCACACTTCTGCTATGAGCCCGGGAGTTTACTCCTGGGCGGTCTAGGCCCTAGTCCAGTGGCCTAACGCCAAAATGAGAATTGCTGAGATTTTCCTGGGGGTGGGAGCCTAGGCGTCAGCATCATCCCGTCAGCATCATCCCGTCAGCAAAAAGTTAAGCCGAGGTGGGCCCGTGATCAGAACTAAACTCGTCGAACTCTCTGCCCTGGAAGCGGTCGCCTACCGCCAAAAGTTGCGGGATGGCAAAGCG
>DVEE01000361.1 GCA_015295885.1 Leptolyngbyaceae cyanobacterium M65_K2018_010 | reverse complement strand
TGGATGAGGCCAAGGAGGGACTATCTGGTCGCCCGTGGCCGTTGGTGCCCGCGGTTACTCGCTCGATGTTAAACCGATAACCGACATTACGGACGGTTTGAATGATATTAGGCTGTCGGGGATCGATCTCGATCTTTTTGCGCAAAGAAAGAATGTGGGTATCCACTGTGCGGGGGTTATCGATCTCATCGGGCCAGGCTCTGCGCAGTAGGTCGGTGCGGCTTAAGGGGGATCCGGCCGCCTGGGTGAGCACGTAGAGCAAACTAAATTCCTGGGGGGTGAGGTCAATGTATTCGCCTCGAAAGTGAACGCGCCGCTGAACCAGATCAATGTTCAGCTCACCATAGGTTAAGGAGGCGGGGGCATTCATCAGGCGCACTCGACGAGTGAGGGCATCCACTCGGGCTAAAAATTCCTGCATGCCAAAGGGCTTAGTGAGATAGTCATCCGCCCCGGCCCTTAACCCATTGACGATGTCCGCTTCGGTGGTGCTGGCGGATAGAACCATAACCAGGGGTTGGCCGTGGCCACACAACCAGCGGCAAAACTCGATACCGTCACCGTCGGGAAGTTGGGAATCCAAAATTACCAAATCGGGTTGCCGAGTTTGAAAGGCTTCCCGAGCCCGCATGAGGTCGGCAGACTGGAAAACTTTGTAACCAGCCTGTTGAAGATGCCATCCCAGCAGCGATCGCAAATGGGGATTACCCTCGATAATTTGGACGGATATAGAACCCACTGGATTTAGTTATAGACTGCAATTTTTATCAGCCAAACATATCAAAGCCCCTTGAGGTTTTTTGTAGCTAGGGTTACCCTCCCCTGGCCTCCCCTCGGTCTGGCGTCCATTTCGAGCAGATAGTATTGCCCTTTCAGTTCGGAACTCGTCACCCTGGCTCGGAAGCTAAAGGATAAGTAAATTAAAGATGATTGGATTTTTGTTGCAATTAATTTCGGCCCATTTCTTTTGGTGGAGATTCATACTACTAAAATTTCCCTAATCGTTTATACAGTCTAAAAAAAACGGAAGACCAAAAATTTTGAAAATAGGATTCATAGCCTTAAAAATCCTCCAAAAACAGCCCTAGAACTGATTTGTGGTCTAAACCCACGAGTTGACCCAAGGGTACTATAGGGTCAGCTATGGTCTCTTAAATATGATTTCGACCCATGACCGCTACATCCTAGTCCTTGATCCAGAACAACAGGAAATTCGCAATATCCACTCCATCGAAGCTGATTTGCAGTATCCCGTGTTTGTGGCAAGTTCTATGGAGCAGGCCGTTAATCGATTGAGACAGGGCGAGCCCTGCCTGGTCATTTTAGTGGGTAATAATGTCCAGGCCTGGTCTCAGCCATTGCTGCGCCATTTGCGGCAGACATCCTACACTGCCGACATGACCATTGTGGCTTTAACCGATTCAGCTAGCCCCCAATGGAGTCATCGGGAAGATACCCCCGAGCTGGATGGCTTTTTAGTCAAACCGCTCAGCTTGGATATTGTTAGGTCCTTAGTAGAATCAGCCCAGGCTCGGCGAACATGGCAGGGCGTACCGGGTTCCTGAGGGCTATACAGGCTTGGCAAAAGGCCAATCAAAGGGTAGCTATCAGGCCCAACAACCCAGCCATCGCCAGATAAAACGCGACGACCGGTAACAGCAGGCGAATCATAGGGCCTTCCCGCCCAAGCAAGCCAACGGTGGCGGCGGCGGCCACCACATTGGATACACAAATGACGTTGCCAGCCGAGGCTCCCACCGTTTGCAGGGCCAACACCATCTCTGGAGCCTTGCCGATGGTATCGGCCACCCCAAATTGAAACAGCGAAAACATCATATTGCTGACGGTTACACTGCCCGCCACAAAAGCCCCAATCATACCAATGATGGCCGCAAACAGAGGCCAACTCTGCCCCGCCAAAGCCGAGATACCATCGGCTAGGGTCAGGGGCATACTGCTCAGCCCTGCCCCATTGACGTCAGTGTTAATAAATACTCGCGCCATGAGTACTGCAGAGCCCAGCGCCAGAGCAGTTTTCTTGAGCATTGGCCAGGTCTGGCCCAGGGCAGTTTGCATCGCCTTAGCCCTGACCCGGTGGAGCCCCCAGGTCAGAACCACTACCACCAAAAACAGCGTAGGAGGCAGATATAGGGGGGTGGAACTAATTGAAATGGTGGTCCCAAAAATACTCGGCCATTGCAGTTTGACGGACTGAAGCCAGCCCTTGAGGGGCAGTTGGTTGAGGCGTGATAGCACCAGCAGCCCCCCCAACAACCCGTAGGGCAGCCAGGCTCCCAAGACAGTCATAGAGGGCGGCGGCGGGCGCAGATGAGGCATCGCGCTGCCCAACCAGGCCTCGGGCCAGGTCTGGGGGTCAGGAAACTGCCACGGCTGCTGAGGTTGAAGCCAGCCCCGGCGAATCACCCCGACGGTGACTAAAAGCCCTACCAGCCCACCCACCATGGCCGGAAATTCTGGCCCAATCACGATGGCTGTCAGGGTGTAGGGAACAGTGAATGCCAGCCCGGCTAACAGAGAAAACTTCCACAGTAAGGGATCCTCACCCTTCGGCTGGTTGCCGGAAAACATATAGGTCATCGTCATCACCAACAGCAGGGGAATAAAGGTGCCAATGATGCCGTGAATCAGCCCCGCTCTAACGCCAATCTGCGCAATATATTGAGCCAGGGTGACTCCTTCAGCAGCGAGTTCACTATTAACCGCTGGCACTCCCCCTAGACCGGCCGCCATGCCAAAGACCAGGGGGGTACCCACCGCTCCAAAGGTTGAGGGAGTACTTTGGATAATCAGGGTAGCCAACACCGCCGCCATGGCCGGGAAGCCTACTGCCACTAGCAGTGGCACCCCAATCACCGCTGGAGTCCCAAATCCCGAGGCTCCTTCGATAAAACTGCCAAATAACCAAGCGATGATAATCAACTGTACCCGGCGATCGTTGGATAGACCCAGCAAACTTTGCCGAATGACGCTAATGGCGCCAGAGGCCAGTAACACGTTCAGCAGCAGAATCGCCCCAAACACAATAAACAAAATCTCAGCGGCAATCAACGCGCCCTCCACCAGGGAGGCCCCAATGTAGGCCCCGGGCACCTGCCACACCCACCCCGCGGCCCCGGCAGTCACCAAAAGTGCTCCAGGCATCGCCTGATCCGCCGGGCGGCGAGCCACCACGAGCAGTAAAAACACCGTCAAAATTGGCAGTAGGGCCACAGAAAAGGACAGCAGGAGTGGCATTAAGGCATTGACCTAGAAGGAGTATGGGCTATGGGGAGAAATTACCAACGTTCCTTTAACGCGACTTTAAGATCTAGGCGCTGACTCTGACCGAGCTACTCCTTCTTTAGGGGGACGGGGGTTCACTGGAGCAAGCCGCCTGTTTCAGGCCAATCTGGATATAGCCAAGCCTCCCCGATACAATGGCATTCCTGCCGAGGGGGATCCCCCACTCCCTCGCCGGTGAGCCTCGGTTGACCCTGGCCCCTCGGACTAGTCCCCCTGATGCATCTGTCCCTGGTCAACCACTGCTTGGATGGTAAAGCGCTCAGGGTCAAAGGCCACGAGGTTAGCCGTATACCCCGGGGCCAATCGACCTAAGCGGTGATCAAGGCCGATCGCCCGAGCCGGATACAAGCTAGCCATGCGTAACGCTTCAGCCAACTCCAACCCAACCTGCTGAACGCAATTTTTCACGGCTTCAATCAGGGTGAGAGCCGACCCACCCAGGGTGCCCTCGGCAGAAATACACTTGCCCTGCCGGTAAAAGACGGTCTGACCACCGATGGTAAAAGAGTCCATCACGGTGCCGACGGGGGCCGTGGCATCGCTGACCAGAATCAACCGATCCTGCTTGAAGGCTTGGGCCAGACGGATCGATCCGTAGTGGACATGATGGCCATCTGCAATAATTCCCGCATAAACCTCCGGTCGGCTAAACACTGCCCCCACCATACCTGGCTGACGCCCCAACCAGGGAGACATGGCATTGAATAGGTGAGTGACCATACTAACCCCAGCCTCAAAGCCGGCCAGGCCCTGCTCAAAACTCGCATCCGTGTGGCCAGCGGAAACCACAATGCCCGTCGCGGCTAACTGCTGAATGTAGTCCTGGGGAACCAGTTCAGGGGCGAGGGTGACTAGCCTAACCACCTCGGGGCCGGCCTCAACCAACCGTTTTACTCCAGGGGCACTGGCGGGACGAATGGAGCTACCGGGGTGAATCCCTTTGCGTTTGGGGTTTAGGTAAGGGCCTTCTAAATGCAGCCCAAGTACCCGGTCAGGAAATTGATGCCGGTAGTCCTTGACCAGCGCGATCGCCTGATCCATAGCCTCCTCCGAGGTTGTGATCAGGGTCGGCAGAAAACTGGTCGTCCCACTTTGGAGATTGGTGCGGTGCATCTGGTCCAGGGTATGGGCGGTAATGGCATCGTTGAACATTACCCCGCCACAACCATTCAGTTGTAGATCAATAAATCCAGGGGCAACCGACCTACCTGGGGCACTAATTTGCGTGACTTGGGGATTCAACTGGCCTTGGGGCACCAGCTCGAGAATTCTGTCGCCCTCGATCACCAGGGCATAATTTGGTAGGACTTGTTCGCCTGTGTACAGCGTACAGTCCGTTAGAGCATACATAAACTGGGCTACTTGGCTTAGGAAGAAAGGTCCTGGGATTTAGCCGAGGGCTTAGCGCGGTAACGCACACCACGGTAAATTAATTCATCATCACCCCTGGGGGCGTTGAGACCATCGACTGGTTCTGGGGATGGAGTCACCGGGTCAGATCCCCCGTGAGCAGAGGCAGAAACGGACGGAGAGGAAGGAGACTCGACCGGCGACACCGCCGTATTAACGTTGAGCAAACGCTGAAATCCGTAGAGAACGGCAATTAAGCCCACCAGCAAAAGTGGCCAGGGCATTTCGACCAACCCTACCAGCACTAATCCCACCAGTGATAGCACGCCCAGCACCATGACCAGTAGGGCAAAGAACATCATAGGCCCCCCCAGAGAAACTCGCTTTCTTCACAGTACTGGAAGCCACCCAGGTTGTCACCACAGAGCCTCAGCCGTACTCTAATAGCCTGTAAGCTATAACTCAAATATAGTTTACCAGCAACGATGCTCTGGAGCAGCTGCCTTACCCGTAGGTACAAATTTAATACCCCCAGGGGAATTCGAATCCCCGTCGCCTGTTTGCGACACTCCTCAGTATAGATAAGGAGGATACCCTTGTCAAACCTCTATCCCAGTTTTCAGTCTTGGGGGCGATTGCGGAGGCGGATGAGCTGTCGACGCATCAGGGGCGAGGCATCCACCTCTGAGATCTCGTTGACCTGGAGTTGGGATTCCAGCGCTTCTATGAATTCATCGTTGCCGTAGGAATAGGCATCGAGGAGCAGCTCTAGCAGGCGTTCCCGTTTTTCGGTGCCAATCACGCCGCTTTCCTCTAATAATCGGAACTTCAGAGTTATCTCACACTCATAGACGCCAACTTGAGATGGGTCTGAAGACTTGGATAACGACTTGGTCATAACCTAAGATGTACTCCCTAGGAAAATAGATAGCAGTCATCCCAAGAGGGGGGAGCGATGGAGCTGGCCTCAGAGAGCCAGGGTAGAGAGCCGCTAGGGGGAAGCGCGGCCCTTCTGCAGTACAGCATTCCCGAATTGGGCGAGGTACAGCCTATGGGCTTAGATCCGGGCTGGCGGGGTCATCCCTCAACCTGACGGGCTTTGGAAATGCGGTCTGGTGGGAAATGCACCCCTTGAGATGACGCGAATTAGATAATCACCTCATCCTATAAAAGCAAGTCCCTCTTCGGGAAAGGGGTTTTCAGCCCTGTTTTCACATGATTTATACAGTTGTGTAATGGCTGGATTAACCGATTTCGAGAATCCGTGAAAGCCATTAGATGAAGTAGCCTTTTTATACCCAAGTCATATCCAGACCGGGCAGAAAGCTTTTTCGTGGATTTTTTGGTTGATAAAATTTAATTTTGTTTTTAGTTTTAGTAGACTGGCCTATCGGTTCGTCTGAAATCAAATCAAGTGCCTGGATACCCCGTGATTTCTGGGAAGTCAGCCATTTTCCTCTGCTCAGGGTGACCTCAGGGAGCGCAGCCTTTCAGGTTTTTTCCTGGGCTGCTGGTGTTATTTTTACTACCTTGAATAGGTGACTGGGCTAAATCAATGGGGCTCTAGCTCGCTTGAATGAGGTTAATCTGGGCGAAAATACTTCCCAACAGGACGTTCTAATTAGGGCCGGCGGGATGGGGGCTAGGGGCTGTTGTCAGCCTTCCTCGGCCAACTCCCTGATGGGGCTGACGAACCAATTGATTCTCCTGAGCTATGGCCTCTTCCTCAATGGTGGTAGAACCGGGTCGGCTGCTGATAACCGGGGCCAGTGGTTTTTTGGGTTGGCATCTCTGCCGGTTGGCCCGGGATGCTTGGCAGGTGCATGGGACCTTTCACCAACACCCGGTGGAGTTGGCTAGGGTCCAGATGCATCGGGTCGATTTAACTCAACCCGATGAACTACGGGCCTGGCTGGAGGAGTTGGCCCCCACCGCCGTGATTCACACTGCAGCCCTGGCACAACCCAACCGGTGCGAGCAGCAGCCAGACTTGTCCTACGCCATCAATGTGGAGGGCACCCAAGAGCTGGCGCAGTTTTGCGGCGATCGCCAAATTCCCCTGGTCTTTACCTCCACGGATCAGGTGTTTGATGGCCAGGCCGCCCCCTACAGCGAAGCGGATACCCCTCATCCCATCAATTGCTATGGGCGCCACAAGCTAGAAGCTGAGCGGCGACTGCGGCAAGCGCACCCCGGCGCCACAATTTGTCGGATGCCTCTGATGTATGGCCCGGCCAGCCCCAGGGCAGCATGTTTTTTGCAGGAGTTTTTGCGCACCCTGGCCACTGGTCAGCCCCTAACCCTGTTTACTGATGAATACCGCAGTCCTGCCTACGTGGAAGATGCCGCCGCAGGACTTCTGTTAGCCTTAGACTCCTCGCTGTTGCTGTTACACTTGGGCGGCCCAGAACGGATAAGCCGCTACGAGTTTGGCCTCCGGATGGCAGCCGTGTTTGGGCTGGACCCAGGGTTGATCGTTCCCTGTCAGCGGGCCGATGTGCCGATGCCAGCAGCCCGTCCGGCGGATGTATCGACCTCTAGTCAGCGTGCCTTTGCACTGGGTTATCGTCCCCGCGGGGTGATGGCTGGGCTGCGGGCCGTCCTGCAAGGGCCGATAACCCCGTTGGGGTGAAAGTGACGGGTCTGTTGCCGGGGCCGGGGAAAGTGACAGGCTAGGCTGCTCCATGCAGGCTCCGCCAGCATCCACTACTATGGGGACAAGGCTTAAACAAACGTAAAGTTGAGGTGAGTCGATTGGGGATGCCCCGGACTGGGCTATGGGCTAAGGTTCGTGGCGGTTCCGAGGGTTGTTGACCAGGCCGCCAAGCGGTGACAGGAGGAAGCATGGTAATGGCAAACCGGGACCCAGGTGGGTGGCAAAAGGGGTGGTGTTGGCCAGCGTACCTAGTGGTGGGTGCCCTTTCTGTCGGCGGTGGGGCTTGCAGCCAGTCTCCGGCTCCCCTGGCCCAGGCTCAACTCCAAT
>DVEE01000365.1 GCA_015295885.1 Leptolyngbyaceae cyanobacterium M65_K2018_010 | reverse complement strand
GAGCCGACCTTTCCCCTCCCGCTTGTGCCGCTGCACGCCTATGCTCAAAAAGCCATCGGGAACTACTGTCGGAGTCTTTCTTTTTTGACCCTCCCGGTCATAGATGGCCATATCGACCCCAAAGAACCAGTCCTGGCGATCGCCCCAGATTGCCTCCAAAACGGCGAGCAGCCAATTAGGAATCGTATTTTGGTTCTCGTTATCTACAGGGGTGTCGTCGGAGCAGGGTAGCTCCTCTGTGCTGGGTAAGATCGCCTTGAGGGGTTGGGAAACCATTACACCGTGTGGCTTTCGATAGACTCTAATTGTAAGTCACGGCCCAACTTGCCGGGGCTGGGTCAAGGGCTGGCTGACCCTGGGCGCGTACGCGGGCGGCCCTGCCAACGGGAAGCTACCGAGCCTCCGTGTAAAGCCGGAGGCTCGGTATTTAAATTTTATGCAAAGTGCCGAGAAATCTAGCCCACGGTGTCCGTGGTGGGGAGTGGGCGTTTTAGCTGTAGCCATCAGGTTTCTGGCTAGACCATCCGCGGCTAACCCCATCTCGGAGGCGTTTTAGCCCTTGCAAAATCCCATAGAGTTCCTGATTGGATACCAGGGCCGCCAGGGGGCGCGAAATACCATACTGCCGGCTATCGGCTTGGGTCAGTTTGACAAACACTGACTCATCCCCATTGGTCATCAGGGCAAAGCTGGGCTGCTCGGGGTGAGGAGTAGCGGTTAAATAGGCCAGGGTCTGGGGCAGGGCCGCCCAGACCGAGAGGGCTGTTTTCTTGGACTCTAGTACCACCACCCAAAACTGATCCTTCAAGACCAAAACATCTAGACGTCCCTGTAAGATTTCCTCCGCATCCTCTAGAACCAGTTGCACCGGTTCCTCGGTTTTGATCCTAAAGGGCGGGTCGTAGAAGCCAGCTAAGGTCAACAACGGCGATGCAAACAGCAGCATCACAGTGTTTTCGAGTAAATGCCCCTGGGATCGCTGATACAGGTAACGGCGGCGCATCTCCACCAGACCTAACCTTTCGGCCTCGGTCAGGGGGGGTAAGTCGGTCTGCCATTCTGGAAAGAACCGTTCGTCTTCAGTGCGGCGGAGCTGAAATCGCTCTTCCGCCTCCGCCAGGGTAGTAATCGCCTCGGTAACTGCGATTGACATGGGTTTGACTAACTTATTGGGCCTGCTGGTATCAGCATAGAACAGGCTTAGGGGCTGTGCCATGGGTTTTTCGGAGGGGATGAGGGGAGTCTTGGTGCCCAGGATTTTCTGAGCCCGAACTTGGGTCATTCTGGCAAGCAGGTTTCTGGCTAGGCCATCCGCGGCCTACTCCATCTCGGTCTTCCTTCAACCGGGTACAGAAACCCGGTTTCTTGGCTAGAACGCTAGTCCTGCTGTTCGCCAGCGATGAAGAAACCGGGTTTTTAGCCATACTGCACCGATGGTCTAGGCCATCCGCGGCCTACTCCATCTCGGTCTTCCTTCAACCGTGGCAAAATTCCCTGAGTGAGCGCGACATGTCATACCAGTGGCTCCAGCCCTGAAGCTGGTGGGATTGCTATGATGGCATCTGCCCCCTATTGCCTGACTGTCGGCCCTCCAGCCAGGCCATGTCCTATGACCCTATTTACCCTACGTTCGGTTCACAAAGACTTTGGCATTAAGGAAATCCTGCGCGATGCCAGCTTTAGCCTGGAACAGGGCGAGAAGGTGGGGTTAATTGGCACCAACGGATCTGGCAAGTCTACCCTGCTTAAGATGATCGCTGGTCTGGAGCCCTTTGATGGCGGTGAGGTCTGGAAAAACCCTGGCGCTAAGGTGGTTTACCTGCCCCAGCAGCCGGACTTTGAGGCCGAACATACAGTGCTGGAACAGG
>DVEE01000059.1 GCA_015295885.1 Leptolyngbyaceae cyanobacterium M65_K2018_010 | reverse complement strand
CCGATGAAGCCTCTGGGGAGATTGGCGATGGTAGCTCAGGTTCTGGGGTTGTAGCGGAGGTTTCTGAAACGACAGAGGTGGTTTAGACTGGTACCCCTGGGTGGTTCAGGCCAAGCCCCGGGCATCCCTAGGATGGACCCAGGAACCGGCGAACCAAGCCATTCAAGGCCCGACGCATGCGCTGTTGCCGTCGCCACCGTTGAAATTCTTGAGTGTAGCTGTATTCATTGGGTCGGTAGATGCGCCAGGCATCCCAGGTTAGCTTGAGGCCCCAGGGGCCAAAGATGAGGTATAGCAGCCAGGTAACGCTACCTCCGGTCAGGGCATTAAAAACGAGCAGGAACCCGCCGAAGATAGAGAATTGAGCGAGCCCGTGGTGGAAACGTTGCTTGCGCTGGCGGTCAAAGATCCTTTGGTCGGCAATTTCGTACTTTTTAATATCCCATTCCTGTTCGGCGGCGGCCAGGGTTTCAGCGGAAATGCCCAGTTCCTCCGCGATTTCGAGGAGTTGGGTACGAGAAAGTTCCCCTGCCTCGGTTTGGCGGGCAATAGCCAAGCTCAAGATCTGCTGAGCATCTTCTGCCGGGTAGAGAAAATCTCCATCTTTGATGTAAGGATCCATGATCAGTTCACCCATCGATCACCCTCATTGCCCAAGTACCCTTTCTTCTTATAGACAAAATTTGCCCGATTGGGGGTGAGAGCCGGGTACGGAAATCCCATGTTTCATCGGGGCCCGATTGTTCCGTTCCATATCGCTGTCCCGCATCTCTGGGCAGGCCGCATGGGTTCTGTTCCCATCCGGGGATAGCACACTAGCCCCTGGAAAGCTGGGGAGTGGGGCGCTGGGTCGGTGGTAGGAATAGCGAAAGTTTGGGCATCTTAGCAGAGACGATAGGCATCGTAACCATCGGAGTGTGCATCATGACTCAACTTGTTCCCATACGGTTAGAGGACGGTACTGAAATTTACATGGAAGCCACGGAGGACGTTGTGGCTCCTGATTTAGCTTCTGCCCTAGGCGGGACTGGAACCCCGGCGGAAATGACCCGCACCTCCAAAGGCGTCAACTGGGGCAGCGGCGGCCAAGCCGCTCAGATCCAAGCGGCCCAAAGTTTTAAGGCGATTGAGGGCACCATCCGCACCTATACCAGCTACACCATGAATGCCTTTAAGGATATGGCCACCGCCAACGTTGAAAAGGTGGTTCTGGAGTTTGGGCTTAAGGTCGGCGGTGAAGCGGGGGTGCCCTACGTCACCAAGGGCACCGCCGAGAGCAACCTCAAAATCACCGTGGAATGTTCCTTTAATTGAGGGCGGCGGCAACGCCCCCCTCACCCTAGCGAGTTTGAGCGAGAACCGATGCTATCAGATCTACCTGGATTCTTGGTCGGGGTAGGCTGATAGCTTTTTTAGTGCCCCATGGTTTGCTCAGCCTGCCAAACAGCTTCTAGGGTGTAGGGTAGGGCAGCAACCTCGACTGAAATAGAGTTAATACCCCAGGCTACTAGGTCGGCAATTAAATTCGGGTGGCGCACCGGAGCTTGCCCACAGATAGAACAGGTTAAGCCGCAGCGGGCTGCTTCCTGAATCAGGTGAGCCATGGCCATTTGCACCACGGGATGGCGCTCATCGTAGGCAGAGGCCATGATCGGTTGATCGCGGTCGACGGCTAGCAAGAGCTGGGTCAGGTCATTGGAACCGATGGTAATCCCCTGGACGCCCGCCTGGGCATAGGCGGGTAGCAAAAACAAGACCGAAGGAACCTCAGCCATAATCCATAGGGCAAAGTCCTTGTAGTCGGTTAGCCCGGCCTGTTGAATCAGCGGTTGGCAGGCCAGCACTTCTTCAACGGTGCGTACAAAGGGCAAAATCAGTTGTAGGTTGGTGTATCCGGCTCGCTGGAGGGTGGCCAGGGCGGCCAATTCCACCTCAAATAGGCGAGCATCAACATCGTAGCTCAGGGTACCCCGCAGCCCTAGCATGGGGTTGGGCTCTAGGGGGGGACTGCCAACTAGGGCTTGCCACTCGTGGGATCGCAGATCCAGGCTGCGGTAGCGGAGGGGTTTGGGGCCTAGAGCTTGTAAGAGGGGCTCCAGTTGTTCGGTCAGGCGAGTTTGCAGGGTTGCCGCTTGGCCCTGATTGACCCAATGCCAGGGGTGGCGGCCCTCTAGAATATCCAGCAGTAGCCACTCTGAACGCAGTAGCCCAATGCCAGCCAGTTGGTCGAAGGGCAGGGCCGATAGTCGCCGAATTTGGCTGAGATTGGCCATGACCTTGGTGCGAAGCTGGCCATAGCGGGCTGTCTGTTCTGGAGTAAACCGAGGGGCTGGTTGATCGGGTAATCCTACCGCCTTTCTTGAAACGGTGGGCAGGGGGTGGCTGGGTAGGGCACCCTGAGCCACGGCGTAGACAATGCCGCGATCGCCATCCAGCCAGAGTTGGGTATTGTTATCCAGGAGTTCGGTGGCCTGGGGGGCACCGACGATAGCTGGTATGCCAATTTCTCGAGCCAGAATAGCCGCATGGCAGGTGGCCCCGCCCTGCTCAGTCACAATTCCCGCTACCGCCTCCAGTTGGAGAAAGACATCGGGTTGTAAATCCGGTAGTACGACAATGGCGCTGGGGGGTAGGGGGCGGGGCAAATGCTGAGGATTCCTAGCGACCACGGCTACCCCTTGGGCCTGCCCCGCGGCGGCGCCAATGCCCTGAACCACTGTGGTGACTGCAGGTAGGGGCGGTGGTGAAAGGCTGGGTCTGGCGTTGGTCTGGGGCACCCCTTCAGTCCCGGGGTTGGGGTTGGTTGGCAGCAGGGGGGTGGCTTGGGTAATGACTAAATCCCACCTGCTGCCTGGACCAGGGCTAATCAGCCACTCTAGGCGAATGCCTTGAATGGGGTGATTAGGGCTGAGGTAGTCAGCCCGATGCTGGGTTAGAATTCGCTGGGCCTGGTGGGCTATTTGCAAGAGTTGTTTGAGCTGTTCTGGAGTAATCGGCTCAACCAGGTCGGGGGTTTCTCGCTGTATCGGTTGGATCAGCCGATGGTCGGAGGGGTCAGGGGAGAGGCCCTTGCAATCTGCGGAGAGTTGATAGCAGTGCTCTTGAAAGCCCGGTTCCCAGGCAGGGGCATCGGCCTGAGCTAGGCTCCAGTGACAGCGGGCCGGAATCGCCTCACCTCGGCTGAGGCAGAGACCCAGCCCTAAAACTGCTTCCAGGGTTACTCCCGCCGGGGTGAGCGTGAGTGTGCCCGAGGCTAGGGCTGGGTACAGGGGCATGATTAGGGTTGCCAGCCTGAGGGCGTGAAGGGGCTGTCTAGCCCGTTGCCACACGACCAAGCTGGGAGCGGTGAGGGCCTGACGCCAAAATTCTCGTAAAGATTGGGTTACCGTACCCGTGCAGTGACCGCCGGCCTGGGCTGGTAGAAGACCCCAAAGGTCGGTGGGGGGCGAGTGGGCGGAGGAAGAATCTGGACCTAGGGAGGGGCGTAGTATCCAATTCGGATAGGGCCATTGCTCTAGCTCTGCCCCTAGGGTGGCTGGCAAAGGGGCCATCGCGATCGCCCTCTGAGCGGCGTGACTGATTTGTTGTAGGGCTTGCGGGGTTTGGCCAGGGCTCTCGAAGCTGGCTAGGGGAGAGCTATCCAGGTCGGGGATGGACTGTACTGCCGTTTGCCAAGCCTGGGCCGGTAATACCTGGCCTGGGGCCGTGGGCAGGTGCTGCTGCCGGAGCAAGCCCAACCAATAGGCTTTGTAGCCCACCTGAGGTAAATCAGCCGGGCTTAAGTGGTCTAACTCTTTGAGCCAAGTCATGGTTCAAGCCTAGGCTAAGCCATTCTAAGCATTTGGCTAAAGCGGGTTGTTATAGGCCAGCCAGCTCAGCGCCACACCCCCTAGGGTTTTATGGACAGAGCCGCTTAGATGAACACTGAATCCTACCGGGGCCAGTTGGCTCTATCTAGGGCCCTTAGGGTACAGATAGCTCAATGGGTCTAATGATGAAGAATATCTCGCCGCTCTCACTGGAGCATGGTTTCAGCGGGAATCCTGCGGCAAGACTTGAACTTAAAGGGAAATTTTATATTCCCACTCTAAGGCTAAACCAGGAGGATGCGTAAGAATCCGGAGACAACTTTTGGCCAGTTCCCCATCTTCCTGATTTATACCCTGCCGGGGAGGCCGCTGTTTTGTCCAAAATATGGGCAATGGAGTGACCTGAAGGACTGAGGCTATGGAGAGTTTAGGGATTGGCGAATTGCTTTGGCAGCAGGGCAAGCGGCAGATTCTGGGGTTATTGCTAGCGCATCCATGCACCCTCTGCCAACGATCAACCCCAGCCTGGCTCTGCCCGGATTGCCAGCAGCAGGTCTATCAGTGTCAGCTCTCTGACCCGTTGGACAGGAGCCATGCCGGTCTACCCGTAATCAGCTGGGGCGGCTATGGCGGCAGTTTAAAGCAGTTGATAGGGGCCTTTAAGTATGGCGGGCAACCCGGGGTGGCCCAATGGTTAGGCACAGAGTTGGGTCAACTCTGGTTGAAACACCAGAAATTGGTTGGAAAAAAGGCAACCCGCGCGATCGCGTTGGTACCAATTCCCCTGCATCCCACCCGCCGACGGCAGCGAGGCTTTAACCAGGCTGAGCTACTGGCTCGATGGGTAGCCCGAGTCGGCCAAGTGCCCTTGGTGGAGCAGGGCTTGCTGCGGGTGCAGGAGACCCAGCCTCAGCATCGGCTCAACCGCCAAGATCGGCAAACCAACGTGGCCCAAGCTTTTCAGGTCCATCCTGACTATGGCCACCAATTGCAGCAGACGACGGTTTGGTTGGTGGATGACATTTTTACCACCGGGGCAACGGCCCAGGCGGCGGCCCAGACCCTGCGGCGTAGCGGCGTCTCCGTTGCCGGCATTTGTACCGTAGCCCGGGCCTTGCCCTGGTCTGCGGACCCGGCCTAGATCCTCCCGTCCCTATATGCTGTAAACGAGGGCGACGGGCGTAGACTAGCAAGGTAGCGGTTTGAGGGGTTATGAGACCGTCGGGTTTTGCGCTAGTGGCCTTAGGGAGTGTGGGCAGTCTGGCCATGATTAGCCCGGGATGGGCCGATTCGCCCTTGAGGGTGGTTTACCCTCCTGCGGATCACCAAACAACGGCAGCGCAGATATTTTTGATCGGGACGGCGGATCCTGGGCAACCGGTGTTGCTGAATGGGATTCCCGTTGAACCGCGCAGCCCGGCGGGGCATTTTGCCCCCAGCCTGCCCCTGGAATTAGGACCCAACCGATTCACCTTCTCCCAGGGGGAACAAACCCTTTCCCTGACCATCACCCGCGTGCCGGACGGTTCCACCTTGCCGGATCCACCGGGGCTGGTAGAGGCTTCGCTAGTGCCCCCGGTGGATATTCAACGTCAGCCCAATGAATTAGTTTGTCTGGGGGCGATCGCCCCGGCCAACGCTACCGTGACCGCCAATCTAGCTGGTCGTACCCATCCGTTGCTGCCCCAGGTAGATACCCGTGAACTGCCGCCTAACTCTGCCGTGCTGACCCAGCAAACCATACCCCTAGAAAGGGATGGGCCGATAGCCTACGAAGGATGTTTCTGGGCGGATCAACCGGGAAATCTAGGTCGACCCACTTACCAGATGGTCTACAACCAGGCCAGGACAACGGCCACTGCCCCTGGCACGATTACGATTCTCTCCCCGACGGGGATGGAGGTAGTCGAGGTCACCGCTGCTGCTGGCGTGGCCCGTACCGGCCCCAGTACGGACTATTCTCGATTAACGCCTTTACCCCAGGGCACCCGGGCCAGGATTACTGGACGCGAAGGTGATTGGCTACGGCTGGACTACGGGGGGTGGATTCGGGCCGCCGAAACCCGTATTGTTCCCGGTGCGGTTCCGCCTCGCTCGCTGATTCGGGGCATTACCTCTCGCCAAATTCCCGGCTGGACCGAGGTGTACTTTCCTCTACAAGTTCCTGTTCCCCTGCAGGTAAACCAGACCGCCGATACCTTGACCCTCACCCTTCACCACACGATCCCCCAAACCGACACTATCTACATGGTTGAGGACGGGCTGATCGAACGTCTGGATTGGCAGCCCATCTTACCGGATCGGGTGGAGTATCAGTTTCGGTTCCAGAGCCGCCAACAATGGGGATACAAATTACGATACGAGGGGACAACCCTGGTGTTGTCTTTGAAACATGGGCCGGTGATCTCCCGCGATCGCCCCCTCCAGGGCACCACTATTCTCGTCGATCCGGGCCATGGCGGCGATGAACTCGGGGCCTTAGGCCCCGATGGTACCCCTGAAAAAGCGGTTAACCTGGAGGTTGCCCTGTTGCTCCAGGCAGAACTTGAGGCTCGAGGTGCCACGGTGGTGATGACCCGCATCGACGACTCGGCCAGCAGTCCCAACGATCGTGCGGCCCAAATCAACCGCGATCAACCCACCCTGGCTCTCAGCCTGCACTACAATGCCTTGCCCGACGGCGGCGATGCCCTGAATACTGCGGGCATTGGCACCTTTTGGTACCATCCCCAGGCCCACAACTTAGCTCAGTTTTTGCATGACTACCTGGTGGCCGAGCTAGAGCGCCCCTCCTACGGGGTGTATTGGAATAACCTGGCTCTCACCCGTCCCCACGGGGCTCCCTCCGTGCTGCTAGAGCTGGGGTTTATGATCAACCCCTTCGAGTTTGAGTGGATTACCAATCCCGAAGCACAACAGCAGTTGGCTGCGACCCTGGCTGACGGTGTTGCCGAGTGGATGAGGCAAGCAATCAGCCGCTGAAAATTAGTCGTTGGGTGAAAACGGGTATTAACTTGCTGGACCCCAGCGTGATAGTGCTTTAGCCACACATTTTTGTACCTATACCTCCACAATGCCTAACTTTAGGTTGACTCACTAGCAATTCAGCCCGGAATGGTCTAGACAACTGCTATCGAAACCGTTCTTCTTATTGTGTTCCAGGATACAAAGAGCCTGGGTCTAAAACAGGAAAGCGGGCTATCGCAGGCATACGCATGATTGAGGCTCTATAGCTACGGACTCTAAACTTCTTGTGTTTGCCAAGATAGCTGAAACCTTCTCGCAGCTAGCATGAGCCTCCCTCTTTGCCATATACCCAGATCTGTAGAGAGTCAACATTTATTACTTGTCTTTGCAAAGGGTTTATCTTCTCTTGAACTTCTGGTTCTGGCGTTGGAGAATTATAAGTAGAGAATTGTCAAGATCCTGTTTCTCCTCATTCTTCAGGGTGTCTTAATTAACCGAATAATAACAAATTCTAGGATCTAGAAGTGGAGATATTTCGTTCTTTCTCTTAAGAGGGTTCGTGCTCCTAGAGAAGCCCTTTGTTCCAGTTTCAGGGTATTACCATGAGCAAGATTTTCTTTAAAGCATTCGCATTAGGTCTCCTCCTTGGAAGTACCATCCTCTTGAGTGATCTGTCTGCCAAAAAGACGCTGGCTGGTGGTCTAGACTATGCTCCTCTGGCTAATCCGGTGAATCCAGCTGGCAGTCTAGGGGCTTCTGGTTTAGAGAATGCCTCTGCTGTTTTCTACAACCCTGCGGCAATCCAACGCCTCGACAGCAGCCAATTTGTTATTCGCTCAGATTTGACAATCGTCAATCCGCAATTTGAACCTGACCCGTGCCTTGGGTACCTCAGGCAGGGA
>DVEE01000025.1 GCA_015295885.1 Leptolyngbyaceae cyanobacterium M65_K2018_010 | reverse complement strand
AGCCGCGACGGTACCCCCCGCCCCGGCTCAGGCTCTTGGCTGACAATGCCGGACCATTGCACTTGCTTTTCCCCAGTACGGCGGTAGGAAAAAAACTGTTCCGGTTCCTGGAAGGTACAGTGGGGAGCCACGGCGATCTGGTGGCGATGCAGTCCCAGTTGTTCCAACTGCCAAACATTCACCTGGCGCACATCCAGACGCGCCTTGCCCGGTTCCGCATCGGGGCCTATGGGGGAATCGGCCTGGGCTTGTAGAGCGGCGACCAAGGGTTCATCTTCCAGGGCGGGCCAGTCCGTAATGGTACGTCCCACCTCGGCTGCCACCGCCGTTGCCACCTGATAGACCTCCCCGGCAATGGCAGGCCCTATGGCCACCACCAAGTCCTCTAAGCGACTGCCCTGGGCCTGCATTTTCGCCACCGTCAAGGGGACGATTTTGAGTGCCGTGCCCCGCCAGCCGGCGTGGATAGCGGCGGCCTGCCCCGTGGCGCGATCGCCAATTAGCAGCGGATTGCAATCGGCGGAGCAGACCCAAAGGGCTTGGGCAGGGCCATCGCTGAGTAGGGCGTCGGCCTCAGGGCGAGGGGCATCGGCCTGGGCGGCAACCGGTCTAGCCTGATGGGCTAACTCCTTGGGCGTCAGCACCCGATTACCATGGACCTGCTTCACCCGCTGTACCGTGGCCGTGGGGTCGAGGGCTGGGGTCAGCAATTCTGGCGGCTGGGGCCAGAACTTACGGGTGAAAAAGCCGTGGGGCCAGGGCTTGAGCAAGTCGCAGGTGAGGAAGGCCTGGCCTTGCCAGGGGGTCCATTGCCAGAGGGTCATAGGGAGTAAGCGGCTTGACCGCCGGGTAGTGACCATGGCCTATTATGCCGAAAGGTGACAGGTAATCGCCCGTTCGCTCTGCCATTCCTGAGGGTGATATTGAGCCCATGGCCCCCATCCTGGGGAGATTGGGGTTGAGTACAGGCGGCCCGAGCGACGGGGGTCAGCGATCCTCAGGGGAATTCGGCCGCGAGGGGGGCACTGGGGCTGGGGCGATGGCTCCTTTCAACTCCAAGTCCACGGCCCCAGTCCCTTGACCCCAACCAGCCAACCATTGGGACATTTGCTCCCGCTGGTTCACCAGATACACGCTGATCAAGGTGAGCACAACCCCTATCCACTGAAACTGACTGAGCCGCTCCTTGAGAAAGAGTCCACTAAACAGAAGGGCAAAGACCGGGGTCAGAAAAATCAGCGCGCTGACGCTGGTGATATTGCCGACCGCCGCCAAAAAGAAAAAAATGCCATAGGTCACCGCGGTGCCCAGCACCGTGGCGTAGGCCAGGCCCCACCAGTCTAAAGCCTGCAGATGGGTAATTTGGTCAGTTTCCCAGAGGCCAGAGAGCAGAATTAGCGGAATGCCGCCCAGGATCATGTGCCAGCCCGTGGCTATAACTGGATCGGTGTGCTGTTTAACGTAGCGCACGATGATGGTCCCTAGGGACATGGATAGGGCGGCCATGAGCATTAAAAACTCACCGCTGTTGAGCAGTGCGGTGGGGCCCAGGGGGGCCGAGGTCGTGGCTGTGACCATCGCCAACGGTGCCTGGAGCCACCCCGCGATCCACTCGGTGGGGAGCCCGCAAAGGCAAATGCCAGCCACCCCAATGGCTAGTCCCAACCAGCCCCAAAGGCCTATGAATTCGGCAAACAAAAGACGAGACAGCAAAGCCACCACCAGGGGTTGGGCATCGATCAGAACCGCCCCTAACCCCGCCCCAGTTTTGACCAACCCCGTGGTGAGAAAGCCCTGGAACAGGGCGCCATCCACCCCAGCAAACAGCAGGATCCAGAGCCAGGCCTGGAGGGTTTTAGGTTGGGGCAGTTGCAGAAAGGCCGCCAGGCCTAAAATCAGCACCCCAGCGGGCAATAGCCGAAAGGCCGCCAGGAAAAGCGGGGTGGTGTGGGGGAGAATCAGCTTCATCACCACCATGGCGGTCCCTAAAAAGAAAAAGGGAGCTAGTAAAAACAGGGGCGACTTGACCAGATCATCCGTTGAGAGCCGCTGCGACAGGTTTACCATGGCACCGCCAGGAGGGTAGTAGGATTGCCCCCTAGTCTCCAACCTCAGGAACTTAAGATAATGTAGCGAACACAACAGCCTGGTATTAAGAATCCTTGAGAGCTGGTGCTTGCCAGGGTTGACCCCGGTGCAGACTAGCGCAACCCCAAGGTCGGATCCGAGACCTCTACCCCGGCCGAAACGGGCCCGGGTGAGCCCGGGGGCAGATAGCTGAGGGTGAATGGCCCTAGGATGGAGAGGACCATCAACACTCCCAGAATTCTCGGCTGGGAGCAAGCACTAGGAAGGGGTTGGCTATGACCAAGGGATGGCATCGCCAGCGGCGAATCAGAGGTTTGCACCGCTGGCTGATGGGTCTATTACTCATTTGGGGGTTAACCAGTTGTGCCTTGCCCCAAATCAAGGCTGAGGAACGACTGTTTTTACCCGTCACGGTGGACCTGTTGGATGTCTACACCCTGCCTCGCCAGGAGTTCCAGGGCACCACCGTGGGAGGGCTATCGGCCTTAGCCTACGACCGGTCGCGCGATCGCTTTTTGGCCCTCTCCGATGATCGCGGCCAGTTTGGCCCCCCTCGACTTTACGAGTTGGCGATAACCTTGGATTCCACGGGTTCTCAGCCTCCTCGCTTCGACTCTATCACCATCGAGCAGGTGACTCCCCTGCTCGACTCGGAGGGCCAGCCCTACCCCCCTGGCAGTCTAGATCCGGAGGGGTTAGCCCTCTCCCCCCGGAATACCCTCCTGATCAGCAGTGAGGGAGATGAGCGGGTTAATGCTCCGCCCCTGCTGGGGGAATTTGATCGGCCATCGGGGCAGGTGATGACCAGTTTTCGGATTCCCAACCGGTTTTTACCCGATGACGGAGAGTCCCCCACTCAAGGGGTTCGAAATAACCTGAGTTTCGAGTCTTTAGCGGTGAATGCTGCCCCAGGGGCGGTTGGGCAAACGGAGCCCTTTCGCCTGTTTGTCGCCACCGAATCGGCCCTGCTGCAGGACTACGAAGCGGATCCGGCTCAGCCGCTGTACTGCCGCTTTTTACATTATTTAATCGGCACCGATCAGTCCACCCTGATAGCCGAGCATGCCTACCCCCTGGATCTGGAACCGGCGGGAGCCGTTTCCCACGGCCTGACGGAACTGCTGGTGCTGGACCAGGGCGGGCATTTCCTGGCCCTAGAACGGTCCTATGGGCTGCGGGGATTCGCTGTGAAACTTTTCCAACTGGCTACGGGCGGCGCTACCGATATCTCGACGGTAACTAGCTTGAAGGGCGGGCTAGAGGGGCTCTCCCCCATTCGCAAGCAATTAGTGTTGGACTTTGCGATCGCTCCATTTACCGTAGACAACCTGGAGGGTATGGCCCTGGGGCCCCGTTTACCCGATGGTAGCCAGAGCTTGATTTTAATCAGTGACAATAACTTTGATGGCGATCGCCCTACCCAGCTCGTTTTGTTGCGCTTGGGCATGGCTTAACCGAGGGGCGAGGGCGGGGCATTGCCGGTGATCCAACCGAGCTTAATAATTCGCTGCCAGACGGTATTCCTGGGCGGGGATATTTCCAGGACGGGGGTTTACAGGGTCTCTAAACCTGGTAGATTGTCTTGGTATCAGCAACGAGATTGAAACATTGCTATGAAAGTCCTTGTAATTGGCGGTGACGGCTATTGTGGGTGGGCTACCGCCCTATATCTTTCCAATCGTGGCTATGAAGTCGGGATTCTTGACAGTTTAGTGCGTCGGCACTGGGATGCTCAACTGCAGGTAGAAACCCTGACTCCGATTGCGCCCATTCAACGACGGCTCCAGCGTTGGAAAGACCTCACCGGCAAGCACATTGACCTCTACATCGGCGATATTAACGACTATTCCTTCCTGGAACAGTCCATGCTGGACTTTGCCCCTGAGGCCGTGGTTCACTTTGGTGAGCAGCGTTCTGCCCCGTTCTCTATGATTGACCGGGAGCACGCCGTGCTGACCCAGGCTAATAATGTGCTGGGCAACCTGAACCTGCTTTACGTGCTGCGCGATCGCTTCCCTGACTGCCATCTGGTGAAGCTCGGCACCATGGGTGAATACGGCACCCCCAATATCGACATTGAAGAGGGCTATATCACCATTGAGCACAATGGTCGCAAAGATACCCTGCCCTACCCCAAGCAACCGGGATCCTTCTATCACCTTAGTAAGGTCCACGATTCCCACAACATTCACTTCGCCTGCAAGATCTGGGGCCTGCGTGCCACTGATCTGAATCAGGGCGTCGTCTATGGGGTGCTCACCGAAGAAACCGGCATGGACGAGTTGCTGATCAACCGGCTGGATTACGACGGAGTTTTTGGTACGGCACTGAACCGCTTCTGTATTCAAGCCGCCGTGGGTCATCCTCTCACCGTTTACGGTAAGGGTGGCCAAACCCGGGCCTTCCTCGATATTCGCGATACGGTGCGCTGTGTCGAAATCGCGATTGCTAACCCGGCTGAATCCGGTCAATTCCGAGTCTTTAACCAATTCACTGAAATGTTCAGCGTGGGCGACCTGGCCATGATGGTGAAAAAAGCCGGCAATACCCTGGGCTTAGATGTAGACATCCACTACCTGGACAACCCCCGGGTGGAAGCTGAAGATCACTACTTCAACGCTAAGAATACTAATCTGCTGGATCTGGGGCTACAACCCCACTATTTGTCTGACTCCCTGCTCGACAGCCTGTTGAACTTTGCGATTAAGTACAAATCCCGGGTCGATCAGTCCCAGATTCTGCCCAAGGTGAAGTGGCGGCGTCATTAGCCATTAACTACCGCCTAGGTCATGGGGCTGGGGGATGCCCTCGCAGCCCCTCTCACCAACCCCCTAGGACTTGCCCTTGCCCCCTCTCTCCCCCGTCCCTACCCCCCATCCCTATGCGAATTGCTCTCTTTACTGAGACCTTTTTGCCCAAAGTTGACGGCATCGTGACTCGTCTCAAACACACCGTTGATCACCTCCAGCGCCAAGGTCATCAGGTCATGGTGTTTTCCCCAGAGGGGGGCTTGCGAGAATACCGGGGAGCTCAGATTCACGGGGTATCAGGCTTTCCCTTGCCGCTTTATCCAGAGCTCAAGCTGGCCTTGCCGCGTCCTTCCATCGGGGAGGCGTTAGAGGCCTTTCGGCCGGATCTGGTGCATGTGGTGAACCCCGCTGTACTGGGGCTGGCGGGGATTTACTACAGCAAGACGATGGATTTGCCTCTGGTAGCGTCTTACCATACCCATCTGCCTAAGTACCTGGAGCACTACGGCCTAGGGATGCTAGAGGGGCTGATGTGGGAAATTATCAAGGCCATGCATAACCAAGCCCATATCAACTTAGTGACCTCCACCGCTATGGAAGCTGAGTTATCCGCCCGGGGGGTAGACCGGGTGGAAGTATGGCAGCGGGGGGTGGATACGGAGCTCTTTCGACCAGAGTTAGCTAGCACAGCCATGCGCGATCGCCTGTCCCAGGGCCATCCCGAGGCTCCCCTTTTGCTCTACATTGGCCGCCTTTCCGCAGAAAAGGAAATTGATCGGATTAAGCCAGTGCTGCAGGCCATACCCGGGGCACGGCTAGCCCTGGTCGGAGATGGGCCCTATCGGGCGGAGTTGGAGGCTCACTTTGCGGATACCCCGACTCACTTTGTCGGCTACCTGGCTGGGGAGGATCTGGCGGCGGCCTATGCCTCCGCCGATGCCTTTGTCTTTCCCTCCCGCACCGAAACCTTGGGACTCGTGCTGCTGGAAGCCATGGCCGCCGGTTGTCCGGTGGTGGCGGCTAACTCGGGAGGGATTCCCGACATTGTGACCGATGGGGTGAACGGGTTCTTGTTTGACCCCCTGGATGAGGAGGGCGCGATTACCGCTACCCGGCGCCTGTTAGAAACTCAGGAAGAGCGGGAAATCCTGCGTCGCAATGCCGTGGCCGAGGCGGAACGCTGGGGTTGGGCGGCAGCGACCCGGCAACTGCAACAGTTTTATTACCAGGTGCTAGACCAGCGATCGCTACCTCTGGCGGCCTAGCCCCAAGCCTAGGGGCCCGCTAGAAGCTGCTGACGCAGGCGGGGAGCTACTTTGCGATCGCACCGCAGTTCAAGCACCCGTACCCCCCGGCTGGGTAAGTCGGCTAAACAGGCCTGCAACTGCTCCCAATCCCTAACCCGCTCATAGTTAACCCCGTAGGCGGCGCAGAGGTGGTTCCAGTGGACCGCTTGGGGAGTGGCGAAAAACTCCTCAAAGGGGGGATCAAACTCCGCGATCGGCAGCATCTCAAAAATGCCACCTCCGTGGTTATTGATTAGCACAACCGTCAGGTGCCCCTGGAAATGGGGCACGGTTAGCCACCCGTTGGTGTCATGGAGCAGGGCTAAATCTCCGCTCAAGAGCACCGTTGGCGGTCCCTGGTGGGCAATGCCTAGGGCGGTCGATAGGGTGCCATCAATGCCGTTGGCGCCTCGGTTGCAAAAGGGTTGAATCTGGCGGTCCCCGGGGGGCCAAAACCACTCCGCATCTCGAATCGGCATACTGTTGGCAATCATGAGCGGGGTGCCCGCCGGTAAGCACTGGGCCATCAGCCAGGGGACCTTACCCTCAAAGGCACGATCCAGACGGCTGAGGGACTGATCCAGGTGTTGCCGAAATTTGTGTTCCAAAGACAGCCAGAGATCCAGGCAGGCGCTGTCAGCGGGGCTGCCAGCAACTGGCCCCAGGGCCGCGACCAATTCAGCTAAGCTCAGGGGCAGGGGCGTCGTCGGGCCGTGCAGAGGATCGAGGTTTTGACCGGTAGGCGTAATCACCCAGCGACGGGGATTATGCTCGGCTAACCACTGCCTAAGCACCTTGCTGGTGGGGAGCGGACCCAGCTGAATCACCTGTTCAACGGCTAGGGCCGGCTGCCACGGGGCCTGTCGAAGGATGGCGTCGTAGGTGGTGATCAGGTGGGGATTGAGGCTGGCCCAGTTTCGCAGGGGTGAGAGCGCCTCTGCCAAAACAGGCCATTGGAGCTGTTGGCTGAGGGTGGCTACCGCTTGGCAGTAGGCCTCCGGGGCCGTCGGTTGGGCCGCACCGGCAAGAATTAAACCGCGATCGCAGGAGCGCCAGGCTTCCAGCAGAGGGGCCGGTAGGCTAATGTCCCTTGGCCCAGATAATGCCGTCGGGTCGGCCAGCGCTTCCAGACCCAGCCAAAAGCGATCGTCCAATTCATCCTGCCAGTCCCGCACGAAACCATCTTCCACCGGCGCCAGGGGATCGCGAAAGGGACAGTTCAAGTGTACGGGCCCCGGGATAGGGTAGAGGGATCGCTGCCAGGCCTGGACTAGGGTTTGTCGCAGGTAGCACAGGTGGTTCAAATCCGCCATAGGAATGGCTAGTTCAGCGTACCAGTTAGGAAAAGAGCCAAACAGCTTTTGTTGATCAATGGTTTGACCGGAGGCACAATCTCGCAGTTCTGGCGGGCGATCGGCAGTTAACACCAGCAGCGGCACCTGACTTTCCTTGGCTTCAACCATAGCTGGGTAATAGTTGGCTCCAGCGGTTCCTGAGGTACATACCAGGGCCACCGGCCGGCCCTGACGTTTCGCTATCCCTAGGGCAAAGAACGCTGCAGATCGCTCGTCCAGCACCGG
>DVEE01000295.1 GCA_015295885.1 Leptolyngbyaceae cyanobacterium M65_K2018_010 | reverse complement strand
GGCTTACATTGATACCCGTTAAACCTGGCGTAAATAAATTTTGGGGCGATTCCCCCGGAGGGCGGTCGATGGGGGCTAAATTGAGCTGAATCGGGTAGCCCGGTTTGGGGTTTCCGCCCATGGCTGGGCCTTGAAGCCCCCGGGAAAAGGGGGGCGGGTGAGCCTACTCCAACTGGACGGATCACCGCCCGGGCCGAAGTGGATAGGGCTGGGGTTTGCAACCCAGGGCAGAGGCCGAATACAAAATCAGGGCCGCCCAAATGCAACCGAAGGTTACCCCATGGGTTACGGTGAAGGGCTCCTGGTACACAAACACCCCTAGCCCCAGGGCCAGGGAGGGGGCCAGGTATTGAAAGAAGCCAAGGGTCGCCAGGCTTAGCCGCTTAGCAGCGTTGTTAAACCACAGCAGGGGCATGGAGGTGGCCACCCCGGCCCCGATAAACAACAGGGTCAGGCCCGGGGAACTGCCAAAATGACCCTGGCCTACAAGGCCCAGGTAACTCACAAAGAGTAGGGTGAGGGGGGTAATCAGTAACGTCTCTACCGCTAACCCCACCATGGGGGCTACGGGGACAACTTTTCGCAAGAGTCCATAAAAAGCAAAGGAAATGGCCAGACTCAGGGCAATCCAGGGAATAGTGCCCAGTTGCCAGATAAAGTAGCCCACCCCCAGCCCAGCTAGGACTACGGCCAGTTGTTGACCCCGCTGTAGCCGTTCTTTGAGAAAGATGAAGCCCAGCAGCACCGACACCAGGGGATTGATGTAGTAGCCTAAGCTGGCCTCCACCACGCGATCGCTATTCACCCCATAAATGTATAGCCCCCAGTTAAAGCTCAGCAGACTGGCGGTTAAAAACAGAACCCTCACCTGCTGGGGGGATTTCAGCAGGGTCAGCACATCGGGCAGGCGTCGCTGTACCAGCAAAATGGTGCAGAGAAACACTGCGGACCAAATCATGCGATGGCTGAGCACCTCCACGGCGGGAGTAGGGCCAAAAAACTTCCAGTAAATGGGCAACAGACCCCAGGCGCCGTAGGCCAGCAGGGCGTAGAGGGGGCCGGCCTGAGGCCGCGGATCAGGATGGGGTGAAGGCTGTTTTGGGGGTGTCAAGGCATGAATGGGCTAGGGGAGGGCAATTGCGTTTCTACGGCAGGTGGATATACTAAGTCTGAATTCCCAATGGCCTCCCTGTAAAATAGCAGGACACCGTTCAAACCGTGGGCATGGCTCAAAACCGCAGTCAACCTGGGCGATTTTCCTACCAAGAGCCTGATCCCAGTCCGGTGGAGCCGGAAGTTGAGGACTGGCCGACCGATCAGCCTGGCGCTGACTTGGGGCCGCTGCTGCTCAACCCACCTAAGACACCCCGTTACGACCCCCTAGAAGAATTGCGGCAACGGACTGGCAACCCCACCCCGGGGGAAACCCGGCTACTCAAGGCGGATCGACCTCAACTCCCCTTAGGGCGTCGCCTTGCCAAGCATTGGCCCCTTTGGCTGCTCGGCTTGCTCGTAGGGGTAGCCGGTGTGGGGGTGGTGTCGGCGATTAGTTTATTCCGCATTCCCAACTTGCCCAACTGCCGGGCCATTTTTTGGCCCACGGCCTCCGCCACCACTCGGATTCAGTGCGCGGAGGCCTACGCAGAACAGGGGACGGTGGAGGGATATTTGGATGCGATCGCCCTCCTAGAGTCTTTACCCGACGATCATCCCCTGCGGGGAGAAATCAGCCAGCGGATTGAAACCTGGTCGGAAAACATTCTAGATCTGGCGGAAAACACCTTCCAGGCTGGCCAGTTACAGGAGGCAATTGGCATCGCTCGGCGGATTCCCAACCATACGGCGGCGGCCCAGGTGGTGAACCAACGGGTGAGCGAGTGGAACCAGATTTGGGAGGAAGCCGAAACCCTTTATGCCGCCGCTGAGAACGACCTCACCAACTTGCAATTTCAGGATGCCTTTAGCAAGGCGACCCAACTTCTGACCGTGCGGAATCGGTACTGGAAAACCACCAAGTACGACGAGTTGGTTCAGAACATCACGGCGGCCCGCGAGGATCTGAATGAACTGGGCCGGGCCAAGCGGTTAGCGGCCCAGCGCACCCTCGATGCCCTGAAAGAGGCCCTGACCATTGCCCAGGGCATTGCCAATGATAGCCCCGTCTATGCCGAGGCCCAGCGGGTGCTCCGCAGTTTCGGGCAAGATCTGTTGTCCATGGCCGAGGCAGCCCTAGACCGTAAGGATGCCACGGCGGCTCAGCAAATGCTGGATGCTATTCCCCTGGAGCTGAATCTGGGGGAAGAAATTGCCGACATGCGCGTGATTATTGCGGCCAGCCAACTGTCCTGGCAGGGGGGCGTTACCGGCTTGGAAGGGGCGATTGTGCGCTTGCAAAGTATTGGCAATGGACGCCCCCTTTACGGCAAGGCCCAAAGTCTCATGGGCCGCTGGCAGGACGAGGTGGAGGGGCGATCGCAGTTGGAATGGGCCAGACAGGTGGCCCTCCCCAGCACCCCCGCCGACCTGCGGGCCGCCATGGCTGAGGCCGACAAAATTTCTCGGTCTAACCCGGCCTGGCCCGATGCCAAGGCTCAGATTGACCGGTGGCGGGGGCAAATTGAAACCACGGAAGATCGTCCTATCCTGGATGAGGCTCGCCAATTTGCCCAGGCGGGCAACCTCACCGCTGCGATCGCCACGGTCCGCCAGATTGCCCCGGGTCGCGCCCTCTACGGCGAAGCTCAGGATCTGCTGCGGGGTTGGCGCAACGAACTGCAAAGGGCGGAAGATGGGCCGCTGTTGACCCAGGCCCAACAGTTGGCGGCCGCCGGTCGGCTGCAAGAGGCCATCGCCATGGCCAATCGGATTGGGCAGGGGCGTGTTCTGTACGATCAGGCCCAGACCAACATGGCCACCTGGCGCGGTCAATTAGAGGGGCAGCAGCAGTTGCAGCAGGCCTATCAACTGGCCCAGCGGGGTACCGTGAGTGCCCTGGTCGAGGCCATTCAGGTCGCCCAACAGGTGCCTAACAGCAGCCCCCAAAAAAGCGAGGCCAACCAAATCTTGAACCGCTGGAGTTTTGATTTGCTGCGCTTAGCCGAGAGCGAAGCCCGCTCTAACCTGAACCGTGCCATTGAGATTGCCGCCTCCATACCGCCCCAAACCGAAGCCTATGCCCAAGCCCAACTGCGGTTGCGGGAATGGCAGGTAGGACAGGGTCAATCCCTGCCGGAGGGGAATGGCTTTTAGGCTAGCGATAACTCCTCACCCGCTTATCGGGACGTTGTTTGCGCACCCAACGCACAAAGGCTTGTATTTGGGGATGGCATTGCAGTTTTTCCAAGGTGTTGAGCTCTCGGGCCAGGGTGGCATTGTCGAATAGGGTGTGGATTTGTTTGTGACAGGGAGGACATAGCTGTATCGTAGGGCCTGGGTCTTGGCGACGGCGCTTAGAGTATTGTCGGGGCACCAGGTGATGGTCGGTCAGATCCGCCACCGGGCGATCGCATAATTGACAGGGCATGGGCTATGGTAGTGAGGGATTCAGGACAGCCGGTTCCTCTATTGTCTCGCAACCCACCAAAATCACTGGTGTCGCGGTGGGCAAAGGAAACCTAGCCTGTGATCATGATCTCTGTACCCTCAATTATCCAGTCTGCCGCAATGTCCCCCATGGCCAAAACCGAACCAACGATTACTCCCACCCTTGAACGGCCCAAGGTGGGGTTTAATGACTACGCCGAACGTCTGAATGGCCGGGCGGCTATGGTGGGCTTTGTGGCCCTGGTGCTTTTTGAGTTGATCACCGGCCAAAGTCTAGTCACCTGGCTGGGACTGCGCTAGTCCATCTATCCCGTTGCGTTGGGGTTCAGCCTGTTCGTCAACTTTTGTAGTCTCCGACACGGCCAAAACCTGAGGGATGCTTTAAGGATAGTTACGTGTTGTAACGTTCGCTCTCAATTTGATTATGAACTTCAAACTCATCTCTGGTTTGGCCACTTCCGTTGTGACGGCGGCCCTCCTGGCCACGGCAGCAACTCCTACCTCCGCCTGCATGCACAACAAAGCGGTGACTTCTGGGATCACGACTGGGTTGGATAACCCCGTTGGTTTTTCGGGGGATACCCCTGACTTCCAAGCTCTGGCTAAAGCCGTTGGCAGCTTCGCTGCTATGTCAACCCTTCTAGCCGGTGGCACCATGCTCTATCGCCGCCGGCAGTTGGCCAAACTCAGCCAGGCCGACGCTGCCGCTATCTTGGCCGAAACCGACCTGACCTTTACCACCCAAACCGAATCGGTGGTGGTCAGCGACGACCTACTGATGAACCGGGAACCGGCGGCAGCCCAATCCGAGGTGAAGATCTCCTCGGCCCGCTAGGTTCTGGGTTGATGGAAATTGGCTTTGCGCCTGTTGGGTTTCTCCGTTAGTAGCAGTGAAACGGGCTGGGTCATTCCAGCCCGTTTTTTTGCACCCTCGACCTGGGATTTCCCCAGCCCGAGGCCAATAGACATCATTATTTCTAAGATGTGTTAAGGCCAACACCCCACAACAGGGTTTATTGATGCCCACGGACTTCAAACCGGGGTTCTCAGGACAAGCTATCGTCCCAATGGACTCAAGGGCTAGAGCATCAGAACCGTATGGTTAGAACTCCGGTTACTCAATCAGTACTGTATGCCATCTCCCATGAACGGCGACTTAGAAACCAGGGTTCTGTACCAGCGGGCGGGGCCGCATGCCAGGTTCTCAGAGGCTTGGGCCGCTTGACTCAGCACGGCGGCTCATCCCCAGCCAGAACCTGGCAACCTCTATCGTCCTAAGCGCTATGGCAGGTGCAACCGGTGTGGCCACAGCCACTGCCATCGGGGTGGCCATTGGCGCAGGCTTCGCTGCAGTAGTAGTGGCCATCCTTAGCGATCGCCTTATCGGTATCGACCACACACAGGCAGGATTCACAGGCACATTTCATTTGGGTCACGGTGGTCATAGCCGCCTCCTGGGGAGATACAATGGACTCAATCCATGAACATTCGTTCATGCTTCTACTATAACCCATGAACAGTTGTTCAAAGGTTATTGCTTTGTTAAATTCGCCTGACCTCGGCAATGTAGCTGTCAGAGGTGTTGGGTTGGTGAATTCAGCGCCCCGCAGTTATGACCTCCGATGCTCCCCTCTCCCTAGACGAACCTAACCTCTCTGGCGCGGATCGGGCTCCAGTGCGAGAAATCTTGAGCCTGGACAAAGCCCAGCGAATGGCGGAGTTCTTTGGGGTGCTGGGCGACCCGAACCGCTGGCGCATTCTCTCGGCCCTGGCCCTGGGAGAGCGGCGAGTGGGGGAACTGGCCGCCGTGGTGGGAATGAGCGAGTCCGCGGTTTCCCACCAGTTGCGGATTTTGCGGACCATGCGGCTGGTCAGCTACCGCAAGCGGGGGCGTAATGTCTTCTACTGCCTGAAAGATCGCCATATCTTGAATCTCTACCAAGAAGCCTCGGAGCACCTGGATGAACCCCTGGAGGAGGAAGAGGGGGAGTGATGGGGCGGCCTTTGACCACCAGGACACCAACGGCACCAAGCCATTACGCTGCGGCCTCGGGGCCTCTGCGGTGGAGTACGCCGTTGAGCCATTTCTTGAATCCGCAATCCCTAAGGGTTCTCGTCTTGGCGATAAACTGGTAGATCCTGACCATTGCTGGACGATTGCTATGACTGTTTCCCCTGTGGCCCAGCCCCATGCCGTTGACTCGCCCGCTTTGATAGAGCTCGCCCAAGCCACCCGGCGGGCCGCTCAGGTCTTAGCCAGTGCCACCACCGCGGAGAAAAATCGGGCCATTGAGGCGATCGCAATAGCCCTGGAGCAGCAGTCCGCTGAGATTGTGGCCGCTAACCAGGCCGACCGTGAAGCGGCCCAGCGGGATGGTCTCGCTAAACCCCTTTACGATCGCCTCAAGTTGGATGCCGTGAAACTCCAGGGGGAGATCGCGGGGGTGCGGGATGTGGCCAAGTTGCCCGATCCAGTCGGGGTGGTGCAAATCCACCGGGAGTTGGATGAAGGCTTAATGCTCAAGCGCATCACCTGCCCCCTGGGAGTTTTGGGGGTGATCTTTGAGTCGCGCCCCGATGCGGTGATGCAAATCGCCTCCCTGGCGGTGAAGTCGGGGAATGGGGTGATCCTCAAGGGTGGCAAGGAGGCGGTGCAGTCCTGCCGGGCTCTGGTGGCGGCAATTAAGCAGGGGCTAACGGCGGCGGGGTTTGACCCGGCGGCGGTGCAGTTGCTCACTAGCCGCGAAGAAACCCAGGCCCTCCTAGCCCTGGATCAATACATCGACCTGATTATTCCCCGTGGCTCCAATGCCTTTGTCCGCTTTGTGCAGAACCATACCCGCATTCCCGTGCTGGGCCATGCCGATGGCATCTGCCACCTCTACGTCGATCGCGACGCCGACCTGGCCAAGGCTACGGCCATTGCCGTGGATGCCAAGACCGCCTATCCCTCGGCCTGCAACGCCATTGAAACGCTGCTGATTCACCAGGCTATCGCGGCCCAGGCGCTACCCACCCTGGCCGCCGCCCTAGAGCAGGCTGGGGTAGAACTGCGGGGCGATGCCCTAAGCCGGCAAATCCTCCCTGACCTGGCCCCGGCCAGCGAGGAGGATTGGGCCACGGAGTATAGCGACCTGATTCTGTCCGTCAAAGTGGTTGAGTCCCTGGAGGCTGCGATCGCCCACATCAACACCTACGGCTCTCGCCATACCGATGCGATCGTCACCGAAAATGGCGAAACCGCCGCCCAGTTTATGAGCCAGGTGGATGCGGCAGGGGTGTACCACAACTGCTCTACTCGCTTTGCCGATGGCTTCCGCTACGGCTTTGGAGCCGAAGTGGGCATCAGCACCCAAAAAATGCCGCCCCGCGGCCCAGTCGGGTTGGAAGGGCTGGTGACTTACAAGTACCAACTGGTGGGCGATGGCCATGTTTCCACCTCCTACACTGGCCCCGCGGCTAAACCCTTTACCCATCGGGATTTCAGTTAGATGACCGACACCCCCGCCCGCCCTTTCATCCTCGAACCCTTCGAGAGAAACCGAGTTTCTTCAAGAAACCTGGTTTCTGGGGAACTCTAGACACGGAAGGCTCTGGAGAGGGAGAGGGATGCCCCGTCGTCAAGTCAAATTTGCGCCAGGGTGCTACTACCATCTCTACAACCGTGGCAACGATCGCCAAAGGATTTTCCTGGAACGCGAGAACTATCTGCATTTCCTGCGGCAGTTCCGGCGGTACCTGGTTGAGGATACGCTCGATGTGCTGGCCTACTGCCTGATGCCGAACCATTACCATTTTCTGGTTCGTCTGCGATCACCCTACCTGTCAGAACGGATGCAGGCATTCTCCCTGTCCTACACCAAGGCCATCAATCGCCGTCATGGGCGATGCGGATCACTGTTTCAGGGCCGGTTTCGCGCCCTTGAAGTGGATAGCGACTCTTACCTGCTCCACCTTACCCGCTACATTCACCTGAATCCGGTCAAGGCAAGATTGGTAGAATATCCCGAAGATTGGGAGTTTTCTAGCTATCGAGAGTATGTCAACTTGCGGCAGGGAACGCTTTCCAAGCTGGAGGCGATCCGCCAGGAGATAGGCACCGCAGACGCTTACCGTTCGTTTGTGGAAGCCTCGGGCGATCCGAACCAGGCTAGTACTTGAAGGCATAAATAAGTCT